>NZ_SIJA01000083.1:0-740 GCF_012062385.1 Methanocorpusculum sp. GPch4
CAAAATGAAAAAGATAGAAGGAATTTCATTTTTTGACCGATATCTCTCTGTTTGGGTTGCCCTCTGTATAATCGCAGGCATAACAATTGGAAAGCTCGCTCCATCTGTACCGGAATTTCTTGGTAAGCTGGAGTATGCAAATGTCTCAATCCCTATTGCTTTGCTAATATGGATTATGATCTTTCCAATGATGCTAAAGATTGACTTCACCAGTGTCGCAAATGCTGTTAAGATGCCTAAAGGGTTAACAATAACCCTTGTAGTAAACTGGATGATTAAGCCATTTACAATGTTTGGAATCTCTTGGCTCTTCTTTCACGTTGTTTTCAAATATTTAATACCCTACGACCTTGCGAACGAATACCTTGCCGGGGCTGTTCTTTTGGGAGCAGCTCCCTGTACTGCGATGGTATTTGTCTGGAGCCATCTTACAAAAGGGAATCCTGCATACACCCTGGTTCAGGTAGCAATAAATGACCTGATAATTCTTATTGCATTTATTCCGATTGTTACCCTTCTACTAGGAATAGGCGGAATAACAATACCCTGGAATACACTTATTATGTCGGTAATACTGTTTGTTGTTATACCATTAACACTGGCTGTAATAACAAGGAGAGCTGTAATAAAGAGCAGGGGCATTAAATATTTTGAAGAGAGTTTCATTACGAAATTCAAGAGTACAACCATATCAGGGCTTCTTCTAACTTTAATCATAATATTCTCTTTCCAGGGAGATA
>NZ_SIJA01000084.1:0-816 GCF_012062385.1 Methanocorpusculum sp. GPch4
ATATTATATTTAATGGATTATATCAATTAAATTATCAATATATTGCTTAAATAATAAAAAAAAGCAATAATATATTGTAAATATATTATTGCTCTTAATATCGTGTTAATTTATTTAACTTGTTGTAGCATTAAAAGTATTAACTTTAAACATCTATTTAAAGTAGCTAACTCCTGCTTCAAATAACTTTTGATCCTTTTCTCCAAGAATATTTTTGTAAACATTCTTGCCTATCCTCTCGGAGTGCCCCATTTTACCTAAGACTCTACCATCTGGGCTTGTTATACCCTCTATTGCATACATTGAACCATTTGGATTAAAGTTTATATCATAACTTGGATCCCCGTTTAAATCTACATATTGAGTTGCTACTTGTCCTCTTTTAAATAGTTCTTCTCCAACTTTAGGAGTACAAACAAATCTACCTTCTCCATGAGATACTGCTATGCTATGAACATCTCCAACATTGACATTATTGAACCAAGGTGAAAGGTTAGATACCACTTTTGTATTTACCATTTTAGACATATGTCGCCCAATTTTATTATGTGTTAAAGTAGGACATTCTTCATCCATATCTCTTATTTCACCATAAGGAACTAAACCTAACTTCACTAGCACTTGAAAGCCATTGCAAATACCTAACATTAAGCCATCTCTATTATTTAAAAGCTTCATTACAGCCTCTTTAACTCTAGGATTTCTAAATACAGTTGCAATAAACTTTCCTGAACCATCTGGTTCATCTCCAGCACTAAAACCTCCTGGAAGCATAATTATTTGAGAGCTGTTTATATGTTTTACCATAGTATCCAC
>NZ_SIJA01000085.1:0-5683 GCF_012062385.1 Methanocorpusculum sp. GPch4
AAAAAAACACAAACAAACTATTGCAAAAGAATAAGGGGGGTGCAGCGTTGACCAGTTCCCGAGAATTCGCATATCTCAGTACAATGACCGACGCAAGAGAGCTTAACTGCCGGGTTCGGAATGGGTCCGGGTGGAACCTCTCTGCTATGGCCGCATGATCCCCCAAGCTAAGTTCCCGATTTGAACGGGAGTAGAGTTGCTCTGCAGGCAACCGCGTGGCCGCTCCGCCAACTTAGCACAGTAATCTGGCATAACATATATGCCGTTACTGTTTATAAAGGATATACCTTCAATAGGTTTTGCATTCGGATAACGTCTGGGCACAGCGGATACGTCGTTTGTAAGCAGAAGTAGACAGGTTCTCAAAAGAACAAAGGCACAATCATATGATGCCGAAGTCCATCTACCACACATTTCCATTGACGTTACCAATTCATCCTGCACAATGTCGAGGCATACCAGTTCATAAAGAATCTGGATTTGAGCGTTAGTACTTGCGGACTGAACACGTCGTTGCCTTCGTGCGTACATCCCAAGCCTATTAACCCGGTCTTTTACCGGTGCTCTGTAACGAAATCTCTTTTCAAGCGAAGTTTCAAACTTAGATGCTTTCAGTTTTTATCTCGTGCCACGTAGCTGCTCGGCACTGCCTTATCAGACAACCGATACACCAGAGGTGACGAATGAAAGTTCCTCTCGTACTATTTCATTCTTGCTCTCAGATTTCGAACACTCCCATCAGATAGTAACCGACCTGTCTCACGACGGTCTGAACCCAGCTCACGATCCCCTTTAATAGGCGAACAACCTCACCCTTGGCTGCTGCTGCACAGCCAGGATGGAAAGAACCGACATCGAGGTAGCAAGCCGCCGGGTCGATATGTGCTCTTGCCGGCGACGACTCTGTTATCCCCAGGGTAGCTTTTCTGTAGTCAATAGCCCTCACCAAAAAGGCGTATTGGTTCGTTAGACCCGTGTTTCCACTCGTGATTTCTTGCTGTGCGAAATCACGTCAAGCCAACTTATGCTCTTGACACTCTCCTGTGAGTTGCTGACTCACATGAGTTGACCATAGGGCACCCTTGATATTTTTTCGAGGGTGTGGCGCCCCACCCAAACTGCCTACCTACCGATGTCCTCACCATGAAAGATGAGTGAGAATTACAGCAGAACAAGGATAGTGTCTCAACTGTGGCTCCACTCATACCGGAATATGAGCATTAACACCTACTATCTACGCTGCGCATGTAATACCGTAAGTCAACGACAGGCTGCAGTAAAGCTCCATGGGGTCTTCACTTCCCGATGGGAGTCCCTTGCCTCTGCACAAGGATAAAAGGTTCAACGGATTTGTGGTAGGGACAGTAGAGCCCTTATTAATCCATTCATGCAAGTCGCCAATTAAGCGACAAGGTACTACGCTACCTTAAGAGGGTCATAGTTACCCCCGCCGTTTACGGGTCCTTCGTCCGATTGTAATCAGTGTTCAGATACCCGCACTGGGCAGGATTCACAGACTATACTAGTCCTTACGGAGTTGCAGTCTGCTATGTTGTTGTTAGACAGTTAGAGCTCCCTGGTCACTGCGACCTGCCTAATCACTAGGCAGGCACTCCTTGTTCCGAAGGTACGGAGCCATTTTGCCGAGTTCCCTTACCACAAATAATTCCGACACGCCTGAGTCTTTTCAACTAGGGGCACCTGTGTCGGTTCTCGGTACGGACATTGCGTTACCTTTTCACGGGCACCAGGTGTTTACACACTTACGCCATCACGCTTTCACTCAATTCTCACCATTACGGTACTCCAAGAGTTTATACGATTGGACGGGACGACGGTCCCGCTATGTATAACCCGATGCGTCAGTATTATTAACGCACGGTACAGGAATATTAACCTGTTTCCCTTTTGCTGCACTCAAGTTATGGTGCAGCTTAGGACCGACTAACCCTCGGCTGACGAACATTGCCGAGGAAACCTAGCCCCTTCGGCGGAATGGATTCTCACCATTCTTTGCTTCTACTACTGCCAAAATTCTCATTCCTATACGGTCCACAGGAACTTACACCCCTGCTTCAGCCCATACAGGACGCCTCTCTACTCGATCACGTTCAAAAACGTGCGCCATGGTATCTGCAGTAGGCTTGAGCCCCGTCCATTTTCTGCGCCCTAAATCTTGACTGGTAAGCTGTTACGCACTTTTTAAAGGATAGCTGCTTCTGAGCTCACCTTCCAGTTGTCTTTGACCTAGGACTTCATTCAGTGTTGACACTTAGCCTACATTGGGGGGCATTAACCATGGTCTGGGTTGTCTCCCTTACGGACTACAAGCTTACCCCGTAGCCCGGACTGCCCGACGTCTACAAAGATAGGGAGTTTGGAGTTTTACAAGAAAGCGAGGAATTTCTTCCCCGGGATTTCTAATAGGTGCTCTACCTCACTATCATTCTCGGTCGAGGTCATGCTTAGACATGTTTCGAGAGGAACCAGCTGACACCCGGTTCGATGAATCTTTCACTCCTATACCCAAGTCACGCGAATGATTTGCATATCAATACCGCATGCGGTCCTCCACGCACCTTTCGGCACGCTTCAACCTGCTCAGGCATAGATCACCAGGTTTCAGGTCGTATCCCGTTGACTCCGCGCACTATTAGTACGCCGCGCCAGGTAAACTACGCGCTTGTCGCTTTCGCTGCGGCTGCCCTTGCGGTTAACCTCGCCAGCGGAATACACTCTTTGGCCCGTTCTTCAAAACGTAAGTTACGACGTCGGCAACTCTACTCATACTACCGCCTCGCGACGGGTTCTTTCGAAGAGAAGATCCTTGCACGCCGTAACACACGATCACCGGTTAGTTTCAGGCACTTTTCATTTCCTTTTTAGGGATACTTTTCAGTTTTCGCTCACGCTACTATTTCACTATCGGTTTTGAGGAGTATTTAGTCTTGGAGGTTAGGTGACCCCCATATTCACGTGGGAATTCCAACCCGCGCTACTCAGGACACTTCTAAGCTGTGTTTATCACCACGTACGGGACTGTCACCCTCTAAGGTAAGCCATTCCAAGCTACTTTCATTAGATAAACACATACTATAATGAAGGCCATACACTACATCTCCCTTGCGGGATTCAGTTTAGACTCTTACGGGTTCGATCGCCTCTACTAACGTAATCTCAATTGATTTCTCTTCCTCCCCCTACTGAGATGTTTCACTTCGGGGGGTTCCCCATCCTTACGGATTCACGATAAATCGTGGGGAGGTCCTATTAGGGGATCCCCGGATCACAGACTCCTTGCGTCTTCCCGGGGCATTTCGCTGCTTGGCACGCCCTTCATCGGCTCTCAAACCGAACCATTCACTAACCGGCATAAGAACCAGGTTCTTTAATCCCGGATGTCCCAAAGCTCGGAACATCCAAGGGTATGTCGATGATTGTTTTAGATGATTGTTGGTTACAACAATGTATTATTTGTGGTAAATGGAATATTCAGCATCATGTTGATGTGCTGTTGCCAGGGTCCCTTTGTCTCTCTTAAAGTCTGTCGAGCTACCGACAAAAATACTTTCAGTAAAGAAAGGTTCCGCTGATACCCATTTAACGTCCAAATGCAAAACCTATACACGGCCTCAAAGAGTCAATGACTCTCGGCCCTTCCCCGGTAACTCGCGTTTCCGGGTGCACTGGTAACCGCAACCGGTGACAGAAAATCTGTCACAGCCGGTTACGGAGTGGACGCGTGGGGATTTGAACCCCAGGCCTCGGCGTTGCAAACGCCGCGCTCTTCCAACTGAGCTACGCGCCCCTCACACATTATTCGAGGTTGTTACTGTTTAACAAACCATACAGCGTGAGTATGATATTGATGTGTTGGTATTGTGGCGATTGTACGGTTCATTGAAATGACCATGCTGATTCAGTCATACAGGTTGTGTGTGGATCATTCTTTAGGAGGTGATCCAGCCGCAGATTCCCCTACGGCTACCTTGTTACGACTTAACCCTCCTCACGGAACCTAGATTCGACCCCGGCAAAGACCAGGGACTCATCCAAACCCCACTAGGATGGTTTGACGGGCGGTGTGTGCAAGGAGCAGGGACGTATTCACCGCGCTATAGTGAAACGCGATTACTACAGATTCCAGATTCATGCGGGTGAGTTGCAACCCGCAATCCTAACTAAGGGCGGGGTTCGGAGATTGACTGCACCTTTCGGTGTTGTTACCCATTGTCCCGTCCATTGTAGCCCGCGTGTAGCCCGGATAATTCGGGGCATGCTGACCTACCGTTGCCCATTCCTTCCTCCCCTTTAGCAGAGGCGGTCCCGACAATGTCCCCAGCCATCCGGAGATGCTGCTGGCAATTGTCGGCGTGGGTCTCGCTCGTTGCCTGACTTAACAGGATGCTTCACAGTACGAACTGACGACGGCCATGCACCTCCTCTCAGCTAGTCATGTAAAACCTTCAGATTGACAATCATTCAGCTGTCTTATCCGGTGAGATGTCCGGCGTTGAATCCAATTAAACCGCAGGCTCCACCTGTTGTGGTGCTCCCCCGCCAATTCCTTTAAGTTTCAGCCTTGCGACCGTACTTCCCAGGTGGTGCGTTTCACGATTTCTCTTCGGCGCATCAGTAACACGTGGTTACCGACACACCTAACGCACATTGTTTACGGCTGGGACTACCGGGGTATCTAATCCCGTTTGCTCCCCCAGCTTTCGTCCCTCACTGTCGAAGCTGTTCTGGTAAACTGCCTTCGCCATAGGTCGTCCCTCGAGGATTACAAGATTTCACTCCTACCCCCGAAGTACGGTTTACCTCTCCCAGTTCCAAGACTGCCGGTATCTCTTAGACGCCTTCACGTTGAGCGTGAAGATTTCCCAAGAGACCTAACAGTCAAGCTACGGACGCTTTAAACCCAGTAATAGTGGCCATCACTCGAGCAGCCGGTATTACCGCGGCGGCTGGCACCGGTCTTGCCCTGCCCTTTCTTCACATATGATTTAGATATATGAACAGCCTGCATCGACAGGCACTCAGGGTTTCCTTATCACGATTGCTCGCATTGTAAAGTTTGCGCGCCTGCTGCGCCCCGTAGGGCCTGGATTCATGTCTCAGAATCCATCTCCGGGATCTTGCTCCCACAACCCGTACCGATCAATGGCTTGGTGGGCCGTTACCCCGCCAACAACCTAATCGGACGCAGTCCCATCCTAAGGCGACGGATCTTTCGAGGATATACCATTCCAGGACATATCCACTATGGAGCATTAGCCCCAGTTTCCCGGGAGTATTCTCCACCTTAGGGCAGGTTAACCACGTGTTACTGAGCAGTATGCCGAGGTCTTACACCTCTCGACTCGCATGGCTTAGTCAAACCCTGATAGCAATGGCCTCTGGCAGGATCAACCAGAATTACTATTTTTCTTTCTTTCTTATAGGCACACAGTTGTTTTTCTACGACATAATCACAAAAACACAACCGTATGAAAGGAATCAGCGGTCATTTCAATGAATGTCCGCATCGCCACAATACCAACGTCAGGACCAACAATCACTCCGGGAAACCCGGATGATTCGCGTTTTGTCCTCCACTTAAACAGCTCTACTATATCAGCATCGAATGCTTATATAGTCTTCGAACCGCATTCCGGAAAACTCAGGCATCAGAAGCCGGAGA
>NZ_SIJA01000086.1:0-54173 GCF_012062385.1 Methanocorpusculum sp. GPch4
GTGTGGAAAGAGGGAGGAACGGATGGTCAGGTTTGCCGGGAGAGAGACACTGCGGGCCTTTCTCTCTCTTTTGCGTAAAATAGTAAAATATAATAATTATTATTATAATTAAAGGTATTTTTGGATTTAAAGGATGATATGAGGTTTGTTGTGTTGTCAAACGATTCGACAAGTATCTGACAAGTCGACAAACAGGTATGTGCGGTCAAACCGGTAAACCATCTCAACCATATCTCAGAGCTCTACTGAGATATCCTCATTCCAGACAGCAGGATTCTCGTCGATATACTCCTTCATCATACCAATCAGCTCCGGATCATTCAGGATCGTGACCTTCACGTCCCGTGAACGCAAAAAATCGACCTCGCCCGGATAATTCACATCCTCCCCCACGACCACTTCCGGGATCCCGTACAGGACGATCGCGCCGGAACACATGATACACGGAGAAAGGGTGGTGTACAGCGTGCATTCTCTATAGAATGAAGCGGAACGGCGGCCGGCGTTCGTAAGAGCATCCATCTCCCCGTGCAGGATCGGATCGCCTTTCTGGATCCTTTGGTTATGACCCCGGGCAACGATCTCCCCGTTTCGAACGATAACGGCCCCGATCGGGATCCCGCCCTCGCTTCGCCCGGCGAGCGCCTCCTCATACGCGGCCTGCATATACTGATCCATCGACTCCTTCTTACTGAGTTCCGACATATCCAGAAATGGTATTGGAGAAATGATAAACATACGTTTTTCTGCCGGAGACCGCGGACCCTCCCCCAGGAAACTCACTTCAGACCTTTCCTGTACCGAAATACATATGCCTTGCAAAACCAAACCTGTAAAGAATATTTAGATATGACCGTACCCGGGAAAAAGCCCGGCATAACCATATCTGGATGCCGTAAATAGAGTTGGAAAATACGAGGAAAGGAAGGAATACATGAAAGTTATTTACAGCGACGGAACAATCGGCGAGTGTCAAAAAGAAGAAGAACTCCACGTAATACGTCATACTGCAGCCCACGTGCTGGCCCAGGCGGTCAAACGCCTCTACCCGCACGCAGCGTTCGGCTACGGTCCGGCGACCGAGAAGGGTTTCTATTATGACGTAGACCTCGGCGACACAAAACTCTCCGACAGTGACCTTGCCGCGATCGAACAGGAGATGCGGGAGATCATCAAGGCCAATCTGCCGGTAAAACCGTTCATCCTCACCCGTGATGAAGCGGTCAAACTCATGACGGAACGCAACGAGCCGTACAAAGTCGAGCACATCGCCGACCTGGACGAAAACGTGCCGCTGAGTTTCTATGAACAGGGCGAATACATCGATATGTGCACCGGCCCGCACCTTACCTATACCAAGACCCTCAAAGCCTTCAAACTCACCGGACTGTCCGGCGCATACTGGAAAAACGACAGCAAAAACAAAATGCTGACGAGGATCAACGGAACGGCATTTTCGAGCGGAAAGGAGCTTGAGGATTTCCTCAAACTGCAGGAGGAGGCGGAACGCCGCGACCACCGCAAGATCGGAAAAGATATGAAGCTCTTCATGTTCTCCGACGAGGGTCCGGGATTCCCGTTCTTCCTGCCGAACGGGATGATCGTGAGGAATGCTCTGCTCAATTACTGGCGTGAACTTCATGCAGAGAACGGGTATCAGGAGATCTCGACACCTCTGATCATGAACCGCTGTCTCTGGGAAACCAGCGGGCACTGGGATCATTACAAGGACAATATGTATGGAACGAAGATCGATGACGAGGATTACTGCATAAAACCGATGAACTGTCCGGGCGGCGTGATGGTCTATGCAAACGAGCCGCACAGTTATCGGGAACTTCCGATGCGCCTCGCCGAGCTCGGACTCGTTCACCGCCATGAGCTGAGAGGCACGCTGCAGGGACTCTTCCGTGTCCGCTGTTTCACGCAGGATGATGCCCACATCTTCATGAGGAAGGACCAGATCGCCGACGAGATCGCAGGCGTTGTCCGGCTCATCAATGAGGTCTACACAAAGTTCGGCTTCGAGTATTTCCTCGAACTCTCCACCCGCCCGGAAAACAGTATGGGCAGCGATGAGGACTGGGAAGCGGCGACCAACGGTCTGAAGGATGCACTCGACCAGCTGAAGCTTCCCTACACGATCAACGAAGGAGACGGAGCATTCTACGGTCCGAAGATCGATTTCCACTTAAAGGACTGTCTCGGCCGAACCTGGCAATGCGGCACGATCCAGCTCGATTTCCAGATGCCGATCAACTTCGATCTTTCCTATGTGGATGAGAACGATGACAGACAGCGGCCGATCATGATCCACCGGGTCTGTTTCGGTTCGATCGAGCGGTTCATCGGTATCCTGACGGAACATTTCGCCGGCAGGTTCCCGGTCTGGCTCGCGCCGATGCAGGCAAAGGTCCTTCTCGTTACAAAGAAGAGCGAGAGTTACGCAGAGGAGATCTATGCGATGCTGAAGGATGCAAAGATCCGCTGCGAGCTCGACAACCGGAATGAAAAGATCGGCTATATGATCCGGCAGGCGCATTACACCGAGCGTGTCCCCTATATGATCATCATCGGCGAGAAGGAGCTGGAGGATCACACCGTTTCGATCCGCACCCGCGATGGAAAGACGGTGACGATGACGCCGGAAGAGTTCCTGACAAAGATCAAATACGAGATCGAAAACAGAGTCTAGACTCTGAAATTTTTCTCACTTTTTTTATAGAGCTCTGAACACCCGCAGTCGCAGACCTTCGGTTTGCTCTCCGACTCGGGTCTTTGACCCTCGCTTGTTCACAAATCCGCAGTCGCATACCTTCGGTTTGCTCTCCGACTCGGGTCTTTGACCCTCGCTTGTTCACAAATCCGCAGTCGCAGACATTCGGTTTTGCTCTCCGACTCGGGTCTTTGACCCTCGCTTGTTCACAAATCCGCAGTCGCAGACCTTCGGTTTGCTCTCCGACTCGGGTCTTTGACCCTCGCTTGTTCACAAATCCGCAGTCGCAGACCTTCGGTTTTGCTCTCCGACTCGGGTCTTTGACCCTCGCTTGTTCACAAATCCGCAGTCGCAGACATTCGGTTTTGCTCTCCGACTCGGGTCTTTGACCCTCGCTTGTTCACAAATCCGCAGTCGCAGACATTCGGTTTTGCTCTCCGACTCGGGTCTTTGACCCTCGCTTGTTCACAAATCCGCAGTCGCATACCTTCGGTTTGTTCTCCGACTCGGGTCTTTGACCCTCGCTTGTTCACAAATCCGCAGTCGCAAATCAGAGATTTGGCCGCAAGGCAAAAAAAAGGCTAAGTTTCCCCAGCAGTTATGCGGATGCGGATTTTGCCATGAATGCTTCGATGATCGCCACGATACCGAATGCAAAGAAGAAGATGCCCGCGATCTCGATGATCGTAAATGCCGAAATGACCGGGTTGATCAGGAACAAAACACCGAGGATAATCCCCAGGATACCGGAAACGGCGAGAAGACCGCGGTTGAACTGAGCGGATTTTCCCATCAACGCAACGGCAAGATCCGTCACTCCGCCGATCAACGCAGCGGCCGCAAGAACATACATTGCATACACGAGCATGATCCCCGGGATAATCAGCGTAAGGATACCGAACAGGATCACCAGGACACCCAGAACGACGACCCACCAGGTGCGTTTCGCCTCGCCAAAGAAGGTCGTTCCGGCGGTCAGAAGAGTGATACCCACAAAGATCAGCAGGATCGCAAGAAGGATCTCACTCGCAAACAGAGATGCCAGGGTGAAAACCATCAGCAGGATACCGAGAATGATCATCAGTATCCCTTTTGCCAAAAGCGACCCGAAGGTGCTTGCGCACATAGGGCAGGAATTTTCAGTCATATAATGAAAATACATCCGCAAACGTATTAAAACATCGTATACCGTGTTGACATGTATAAATAGTTAGGAGGAGAAACAGTTAACCTATTAGTCTATGTCTCCCGTAGAGATGCACGCAAACGAAGTTCAGCATTACGCATCACCGATCCTTGTCAAGAACCGGCAGTTTTTTGCGACGCTGACAAGCGAACGCCTTATCGTTGAGGGAGGTCCTTCGCCCAGGGAATTCAAGGTCAGCAGCATCCTTTCCGCGGAGCCCTGCAGACTGGAGTCCGGCGAACCGGGTCTGAAACTTGTCGTTTCCACCCCGGAAGGACAAAAGGAGATGATCTGGGCGTTTCCCGTAGGGAATGTCTTCAAGGCGGGCGAGCAGCAGGCCTGGCTGGATCAGATCACCGAAGCGGGCGGCGAAAAACCGTTTGCCGAAGGGGGTGCAGGAGAGTCTGCACAGCCCAAAACTGCGGCTCCGCCGCGAAGTCCTGCCCCGGAACTGAAGATCAAACCGGTTGTTCCGGCACCGGACATTCCGGTGAACACCGTCCGCCCGGAGTTCGTCTCCGGCGAGTCGGTCGTGATCGAAACGGCCGGCGTGCGGGTGAAGCGGACTTTTTATACGATATATCTGACCAATATCCGGCTGATCCTCCAGAATACGGCAGGGAAAATCGGGCGGGAGTTTGCGATCGCCGAGCTGATGGATGCCGCGGCGTTCGAGACGGAGGAGGGAGAACCGGCGATCGCTCTTTCCGTCGGATCCCAGACCGGGGCAAAGCAGATGGTTCTGTCGTTTCCAACCGATTCGGCACGGACCGCCTGGATGAGGGAGCTGAAAGAGCGGCTGCCTTCTCACCAGGCGCTGATCTCGGCCGCGCCTGAGCCGGCGGTGGTGACCTGTACGGGGATATTTTCACCTGAAGCGGGTGAGCGTGTGGTTCTTTCGACGGGCGGCGTTAGGATCAAGCGGAATTTTGTTACGCTGCATCTGACGAACACGCGGCTGGTGATCGAGGGGAAGACCTCGATTATGGGAGAGTTTGCGCTGAATACGCTTTGCCGCGCGATCCGTCTTGCAGGCGAGGTGGGAGAGCCGGGTATCGCTCTGCAGATCGCGGGACGTGAGGGGGAGAAGGAGATGCATCTGCTGTTTTCCGGGATGCCGGACCGGGAGCAGTGGATCCAGAAGCTTTCCGAGCTTCTCCCGGAGGAGGAGCCGATGTATGCCCCGGAGGCCCGGCAGTATACGGTAACGACGGTGGCGCCGCCTTCCCGGAGGAATTCGCAGGATATGTACTGTCCGGCATGCGGGGCCAGAAATCATGTGGATGATGAGGTGTGCGCTTTGTGCGGGACGCTTCTTCATCGAAATGCGGCGGCGTCAGAATCTTCGGATATTTCCCCGCGCCGGGAGAGACGGGCGAACACAGATCGGCCGGCGAAGCGGGAGCGGCGGGAAAAACCGCCGTATAACGGCGGGCTGATCGGATTTCTGACCCGGCCGTCTGATGCGTATTCGTTTTATCTGCATGAGCGGCCGCGGGATGCTCTTTGGATGTTTTTGTTGTCGGGAGCGTTGTGGGCGGTTGTGTCGGTTTTGATGATCGCGTATGCGGCGCCGGCGGTTTTGCGGATCTCGCCTGAAAATTTCCCGATTTTTTCGGCTCTGCAGACCGATCTGATGCTTCTGGTGCTGTTTATTCTGGTTCTGTATCTGATATGGCTGGCAGCGGTGATGATCCGGGCAGTGGTGACCGGGATCACGGCGCGGGTCTGTGAGCCGGATGTCCGGTTTTCAGAGATTACGGCGATCGTGATGCGGAGCACACTTTCATATGCGGTGATTGGCTGGATCCCGATCCTGGGTATGTTTGCGGCCGGTATCTGGTCGGCGGCGGTGACCTGGAAGGGTCTTGTCGCCGGTCAGGATATGCGGACGGGCCAGGCGGCGGTTTCCGCGTTTCTTGGCCTGATCATTGTGTATGTGCTGCTGTTTGCAGCAGGGTCGATGTAGAGGAGGTACAAAAATGATTCTGAAACGATTGATACTGGTGCTTCTCGCGATGTTCCTGGTAATGGGATGCGCGGGGGCAGTGAGCGCGGAAGATATAAGTAATGTCGCAATTTCTGTAACTGAGCCAAGTACCGGAATTCAGCCTAGCAGTGAGGTAAGTATTACTCAAGGGACAGCAGACAGTTTATCATGGAGTCCGGCGGATGCTCTCTTTGCTCCTGGTAAAAATTATCGAGCTACGGTAATGGTCTCTACTGATTTTGGGAATAATTTCACAGAGAGTATAACTGCAACTATCAATAATCATGCAGCTACCGTCACTAGAAATTCAAACATCTCACTTACCGTTACTTATGAATTTGGGGCAACTGAGATGTCGAGTATTTCTACTGTTGATCTTGTTTTGCCCTCTCCGAGAACCGGGGAAAAACCCATTACCGCCTCATCTGACACGAAAGGTGTTGGAACACCAAGTGTATCATGGTCTCCGAGTGCTACCACATTCAACGCCAATGAAGTTTACACAGCTACAATTACGGTTCCTGCAGCACCTGGTTATCTGTTTGGAGACTCTCCAACGGTAAAAGTGAATAATATGAATGGTGAAAAAATAACTGTAGCTGCTAACAAGAAATCGCTAACAGCAGAATGTAGTTTCCCGGAAACCACCTCCATTGAAATTTCTTCCCCTATCGCTCTTACTTTGACTCCACCCACGACCGGAAGTTCACCAACATCGCCGAGTTCAACCACAACAGGAGTTGGAACTCCAACTGTAGTATGGAGTCCGTCAGTCGGTACTTTTGTCGAAGGGCAGGTATATTATGCCAATATAACTATTCCTGTATCATCAACGAATTACATTTTTACAAGTTCATCGGCAGTAACCCTGAATGGAGGTGATGTATCTTCAGAGATTGTCAACAGGACAGGCAACCAAATTATTCTTAACCATTCTTTCGACGCAACCTCACTGAAAACACGCATTGGCTCAGTCAACATCTCCGGAGTTACTGCTCCGGTTTATGGCGCAAATCCGGTTACGTCTGCCGCATCTTCTACTGATGGGATAAGCAGTGTTTCCGTCAGTTGGAGTCCGTTCGTATCTTCAAAATTCGCAGCTGATACAACGTACAACGCTACGATCATTGCTCGGATCACTGACTCCCGTTACGCGTTCAGTACATCAACTCCTTCTGTTTCTTTGAATGGAGCAACAGCATCAACTGCTAATGTCACGAGGAATTCCGACACAGAAATTACCATTGTGTACACCTTCGAAAAAACCGAATCAAAGATCCTGCCGACCATCACGCTTTCCACAAATATTACCAACAATATCGGCACCGTACCGCTGTCAGTTAAATTCACCTATACGGCAACCAATTTTGATAACTGTACATTGATCTATGGTGACGGCGCGTCATCGCATCTCACCTCATCAAGTGGGAATATTACCCACACTTATACAACTGCAGGATCTTATACTGCGAGTCTCATTGCCAAAAATCTCAACGGTACGACATATGAAAATAGAAGTATCACTGTGAATAAAGTAGGGCTCGCCGCCGCTTTTACCGCATCACACGAATCGGGAATGGCACCCCTGGTCGTTTTATTCATTGATAAATCCGCAGGTTCCCCCATAAAGTGGGTCTGGGACTTTGGCGGACTTGGATCTTCAATGGATAAGAATCCCACCTTCAACTTTACCAAGGCAGGAACTTATATCGTCAAACTGACGGTAATCGACAGTACGGGAGCAACGGATTCGTATTCCCGTGTCATTTCTGTGAAGGCTCCGCTCGCTACTTCAACCCCGACCCAGACCGCGGCGGTGAAATCTCTGACGACAGCATCCGCCGAGACAGGCAATATGAGCATGATCCCGGCTCCTCTTGACATCATCAAAGAGTTCATGCATCTCTTCTACAGCATCTTCGATCCGGCAAATTATCTCTTTGCCGTGAACGAGAGCGGAAATACAAGCTGAACGCGGGCGTCCTGACAGCGGCAAAACAAAAATACCTGCCCGGACGGATCCCTCTTTTTTCCCGACCCTGCGCAAATATCTTCAGCCGCACACCTCTCTTCGTCTCCTCCCCCTCCTTACTCTGCTCCCATCCCGAACAGAGAGTTACATAACCCAAAACCGCGAATAGTACCTGCAAGAAATACAATGATCCAGATAAAGCTTCCAGAAGAGGAGATCGCCGGCGTCCCTCTCAAAAATCACATGCTCCTTGCAGCAGGGATCCTCGGGACCACCGGCGCATCATTAAAACGAATGCTCGCTCTCGGTGCAGGCGGCGTCGTCACAAAATCCATCGGCCCAAACCCCATTCCCGGTCATCACGGTCCGGCCCTCATCCCGGTCGACTGCGGACTCATCAATGCCATGGGGCTGCCAAACCCGTCCAAAGACTTCGTCGAAGAGATCTCCCCCCTTAAGGGCGAACCGGTCGTAGTAAGTATTTTCGGCGGCACTCCAGCCGAGTTCGGCGAAGTCGCATCCTGGTTTTCCAATGCCGCCGCATTCGAACTGAACCTCTCCTGTCCCCACGCGGAAGGATACGGCGCCGCCATCGGCGTCGACCCGCGGATCGTACAGGAATGCACCGAGATCGTCAAAACATACAATAAACCCGTCTGGGTCAAACTCACCCCCAACGTAACCGATATCAAAATGATTGGAAAAGCTGCAGAAAAAGGCGGAGCCGACGCGTTAGTCGCAATAAACACCGTAAAAGCAATGAGGATATCCACCGAACTTTGCCGCCCTGTTCTCGGCAACGTCTTTGGCGGGCTCTCCGGCAAAGCGGTCTTCCCGATCGCCGTTCGAAGCGTCTATGACCTTTACGAAGCCGTCGGCATCCCGATCATCGGCTGCGGCGGGATAACGACTGCAGACAATGTCGTAGAAATGATGATGGCAGGCGCCTCCGCCGTCGAGATCGGCAGCGCGATCTACGACTCGGTCAATGTATTCTCCGAAATCGCGGCCGATCTTTACGCCGAAGACGGAATACCCGCCGAAGAGATCGTGGGGTGCGCCCATGTCTGAGATGCCTGAGGTCGTGACGATCACAACAGTCGTCGATGAAACGCCCACCGTCAAAACGTTCGTCTTCGACAAACTCTTTGCATTCCGCCCCGGTCAGTTCTGCATGGTCTGGATCCCGGGAGTCGATGAGATCCCGATGGCATTTTCTGCCGCGAACTCCATCACCGTCATGAAAGTCGGGGATGCCACACAAGCGCTCTTCTCCCTCAAAGCCGGCGACAAACTTGGGATCCGCGGCCCGTTCGGGAACGGATTTTTCCCGAGCGGAAAAGTGCTTGCCGTTGCCGGCGGAATCGGGGTCACCCCGCTCTTTACGCTGGCGGCATCCGGAGAAGTCGACACCTTCATTCTCGGGGCACGGACCAAAGAAGAGCTCGTCTTTGCCGAGGACCTCGAAAAAGTCAGCGATCTAAAAATCGCCACAGATGACGGAACATACGGATTCCACGGATTTGTCACCGGGATCATCGATCAGATCGATATAACATCATATGACACGATCTGTGTCTGCGGTCCCGAGATGATGATGAAAGGCGTTCTTGACCGTCTGGTGGCAAAAGGGATCGAAAACCGCGGCCAGTTCTCGATGCACCGGTACATGAAATGTGCGGTCGGGGTCTGCGGGTCCTGCTGTATGGATGACCACGGACTCAGAGTCTGCAAAGACGGGCCGGTTTTCACCGGAGATCTGATAAAATCCGGCGAGTTTGCGCATCACCACCGCGGACCAAGCGGGAGGAAAGAGTAATGAAATCAGAAGTACAAGTCATCACCTGCCCAAAATGCGGGTCAAAACAGGAGTTCACCCTCTACAGAAGTATCAATGCCGCAAACCACGACATTCGCGAGAAGTTCCTCGACGGATCCCTTACGATGCTCGTCTGCGACAACTGCGGTTTTTCCGGGGCTGTTGAATATCCCCTCCTCTATCATGATCTGAATGAAAAGTTCTCCCTCTATTTCCAGCCGGATTCAACTGAGCGGACGATCAGTCTCCCAAATGTTTTGCCAGCTCATCTTCTATCTGAGATCCGGATGAGACTTGTCCACACGCAGGACGATATGCGCGAGAAGATCTTTATCTTCCGCGACAAGCTGGATGACCGGATCATCGAACTCGTAAAAGATTCGATCCTGAAAGAGATGGAGGCAAAAAAGGAGAAGATCATCCCCGACGCTCTCTATTACGCCGAGGACCGTTTCGCCTGCGAAGGCAGGTCGCTGATCTTTGTCCCCCGTCTCGGGACCGAGTATCTCGATCCGATCAAGATCCCGTTTGATACTTATGAGAAGATCAAGATGCTTATGCATGTGATCTGGGAACGTCCCGTGGAAGGCTACAGCGTCGTCGATAAAGAGTGGATCCGCGTATGATCACCGATGAAGATGTTGTGGTCTGTCCGGTCTGCGGGCATGAACAGACGATCACGATCTGTCCGTCGGTGAACGTGACGACCGATCCGGAGATGCGCGAGAAGGTGCTGACCGGGGAGCTGTTTGAGTTCAGCTGTGATGAATGCAGTTTTGCCGGATATGCCGGTTACCCGTTCGTGTATGAAGATAAGGAGACGAACGGCGGATTTCTGATCTATCTTGAACCGGATTGTGAGGATCGCGAGGTCGGTATCGAAGGAGATATCGCCGATCAGGTGATCTATCACGAACGACCGATGAGGCTTGTTGCGGATATGAATGCGCTGAAGGAGAAGATCTTCATCTTCGAAGCAGGACTGGATGACCGCGTGGTTGAGCTGTTTAAGGTCTTAACGCTTGCAAAGATGCGGGACGATGATCCGGAAAAGATCCCGGATGAGCTGAAGTTCACGAAGCGCGATGTGGTCGACGGCGAGGAGGTGCTGGTGTTTACGGCGTTCCGCGATGAGGAGCTTATGGGGACCCTGGAGCTGCCGTATGCTTTGTATCAGACATGCGTCCTCACCGGAGAGCCGATCTGGGATGTGCCGATAACAGAGTGCGCGGCGGTCGATTCAAAGTGGATCCTGGAACGTCTTGGCGATCAGGACGGTTCAGACGAGGAAACCGTCTGATTTTTTACAGACAGATTGGGATAACCCTTTCTGTTTTTTAGATGAGGGTCCGGTTTTTTCCAAAAAAAGTATGGCATTCGCTGCATTCATTGTCACGCAGCGAGATGATCCCTTCACATTTTTGACAGGTCCATTTTTCCGTTCGGCCGCAAGAAATGCGTCAAGTCCCTGGTCCCTTGCCAGGATGCTGTTTTCGATCAGACTTTCAGCGTATCGATCCCGATAGCGTTTATCCATTTTATATAGCAGGCTGCAGGGAAAATTTTCGCAGGAAAAACAGTAATGGAGGCCTTTTTGCCGGAGGCATGCCAGTATCCTGCAGTTTTTGGAGCCTTCGGTTTTTCTGTCCGCATCCATGAGGCATCCGCCGCAGGATTTTTTTGGCAGACAATGCCTGCAGCAGACCATACAGTTCATCCCGCAGGGGGCAAACATAGCTTGTGGAATTCTGTCAGGCATTTTCATGTACCGCACACCGCACAAGAAAATAGTATTTTTCAGCAGATACATAAAACCATCGTATGCCCCTCTGGTTTCTGGGTATATTAATATAGAATACGGGTGTTTGATTGTGAATATGACATGACTGAAAATATGCACTATTATAATAGTGTGTTTTCAGGGTCGTGAACGCCAAAACCCATTCCCGCTTATGTCCTATCTCTATTCTGGGAAATACGCGTCCGGCCAGGGCTGAATGATCAGATGATCTGCGTGAAAATACCGGCTGCCTGAAAGAATACAACAGAAAACTGCGGGTCGAAGAAACGAATGCCTGTTCCTTCACCGCCGCTAAATGGTTATAGGAACAGGCATTAATTTATACGCTTTGCCAAGGGAAAAAGAAATCGAAAAGAGCACGTCCGCGAAATCTAGGCCGCCTCTTTTTTTCTATAACATCCAAGCTCTTTCACGCCTGTGATCTCCTTCAGTTCGGTGATCGTCTCCTGCCATCCCCGGTTCGTTTCGAAATCGATGAAAAAGACATATCTGCCGATCCCTTCCTTCGACGGGCGCGACTCGATACGTGTCAGATTGATCCCTCTGCGTGCAAAGATCCCCAGGATCCCGTATAAAAGACCCGGCCGGTTCTCTCTTGGGATGATAACGACACTGCATTTTTCCGGATCGTTTGGCTTTGAAACGCCGGCTGTTATCTCAAGAAACCGGGTGGTGTTGTTCTGCGCGTTCTGAATATCTTTTTTCAGGATCGAAAGGCCGTACAATTTTGCGGCGCTTTCCGTTGTTACGGCCGCAGAGCCTTGCACCGATGCCGCCTCTTTTGCGCTTTGGGCGTTGCTGCTCGTATGGATCAGGGAGATATTTTTCAGACTGCGCAGAAAGACGCTGCACTGTTCATGCGACTGGGGGTGGGTGTAGATGACCGATATCTCATCCGGCCCGTATCTTGATACGAAAAAGTGCCGTATCGGCATGTAATATTCTGCGGTGATACTGCATTCTGTCTGCAAAAGGCCGTCCAGGGTCTCCCCGACGCCGCCCGCCTCGCTGTTTTCTACAGGAACGATGCCCCGGATATTTTTCTCGAGAACCGCGGTGAAAACGTCCCGTATCGTCGGATAGAGAAGTATCTCTTCATGTTCTTCCCTGATTTTTTCGGCAAGTTCACAGGAGAACGTGCCTTTCGGGCCTAGTACTGCTAATGTCATTTCATCTTCACCAGAGTTTCGATCAGTCTGTCCGTCTCTTCAGCCGCTTGGGGGATATAGGATCTGAATGCCTCACTGTTTTCCGTAAAGAAGGCGGCGAACTTCTCCGGATCCTTTGATTCGACGATCGTTTTCAGCGAGGCGACCGAATCTGCGAGGGTTTCAAGGACGCCTGCCGTTTCCGGGTTCATCTGCAGGATGTCTGCATAGAGTGAAGGATCCTGTCCGAGTATCCTTCCGACCAGACCGAGTTCGATCCGGTACACCGGGCTCATCACCGGAAGGATTGATTCCAGCGGGATGCCGGTGTTTTTTATCGTCTCGGCGACGGACAGGGTCGTAAAGTGTACAAGACCCTGGACGATGCTCATGATTTTGTCATGCTCCTTTGGATCCATCGGACAAACCTTGGCTCCTTCGTTTGTGAATATCTGATAGAGCATCTCCCGGGTTTTTTCCTCACATCTGGCGGGCGATGCGGCGATCGTCTGACCGAAGATCGTGGAGACCGAAGGGCCGAACATCGGGTGGAGGCCGATGACCTGCGCTTTGGATCTCAGCATCGCTTCGACCGGAGCGGTTTTTATGGAGGTGAGATCGCAGAACACCTGCTCTTCGCTGAGAAGCGGGGCGATCTCTCCGATCACCCGGACCGTGTCGCGGATCGGAACAGAGACGATGACAATATCGCAGGTCAAGGCGATATCCTCATTTGAGACGGGCGTTTTTCTTCCGGAACAGAGGACTTTGTATCCCGCCCTCTCGAAGACAGCCGAGAACAACCGTCCCATGCCGCCGAATCCCCCGATTATTCCGACGGTATCCTTTCGGATCATCTTCTTTTCTCCTGCGGCTGGTTCCATATCCTGCATTCCTGATGATTTTCCGGTTCGTTTTCTCTGTCTTCAATCCTCGGCGAGCAGGATCTCGATCGCTTCTTCTGCAGTTCTGCGTTCATGGACGATCATCGCGGCGGCTCTGACGAATCGGTCCGGGTATTTGTGCTGGAATGCGTTTCGCCCGATCGATACGCCGGCAGCGCCGCCTTCCATCGCCCCTTCGATCAGCTGCATGGTCGCCAGATCGCTCATTTTCGAGCCGCCGGCGATAACTACGGGTACATGGCATCCTTCGGTGACTTCCCTGAATGAATCCGGGTCTCCGGTGTAGACGGTTTTGACGATGTCTGCCCCAAGTTCTGATCCGACCCGGGCCGCGAGTTTGACGGCTTCCTGCATGTTCTCGGATCTGATGTCTTTTCCCCGGGGATACATCATCGCAAGAAGCGGCATTCCCCATTCGATACACTCGATCGCGACCCGCCCAAGGTCGCCAAGCATGTTTGCTTCATTCTCGGCGCCGATATTTACATGCATGGATACGCCGTCTGCTCCCATTTTCAGGGCATTCTGCACGCTGTTGACCAGGACTTTGTTGTTCGGATCGGGTCCCAGATCCGTGCTTGCGGATAGATGCAGGATCAATCCGATGTCAGGGCCGCCTTTCCGGTGACCGTGCAGCGCGAGTCCCATATGGCCGATTACTGCGTTGGCTCCGCCTTTTGCGACCAGATCGACCGATCGTTCCAGATCGATCAATCCGGGGATAGGTCCGCTGGATACGCCGTGGTCCATTGGAACGATGACGGTCGTTCCGGTGTCTCTTTTCATGATTCTTTCGAGTCTGATCTCTTTTCCTCTCATTGTTTTCTCCTCCGTGGTTTTTTTATTCAGGTGATTTGGTAAAAATCCGGTATTCACTGCACCAGAGGAGTTCCCGATAAAAGGCTTGAGTTATTTTATGGAGATCTGTTCTGGTGCAGTTTGACTACTGTCTAAACCAGAATACATAGCTAATGCTGAAAATAACAGCAATGCTGACGTATACAGATACTAGGCCGTCTGCAATCACAGACAGGATATTTTCAAAAGATGCATTGTGCGATGTGCTCTGTACAGAGCTTCTGCTGGCTGCGATCCCTCGCTTTGCCGGCAGACATCCGTCACACATACCAGTACCATTTCACGTGATGGGTAATAAAACCATGTGCCCCGGATGTTTATTCTGCAGAGCAGTTCGATAAAAATCGTAAAAAAAGTGGAGGGGAGATTCAGTTCTTTTTGAACTGGGGCATCATTGCACGAAGTTCTGATCCGACTTCCTCGATCAGATGCTCTTCATCTGCCCGGGTAAGTGCGTTGAAGACCGGTCTGTT
Source organism: Methanocorpusculum sp. GPch4 (assembly GCF_012062385.1). Classification (NCBI taxonomy): domain Archaea; kingdom Methanobacteriati; phylum Methanobacteriota; class Methanomicrobia; order Methanomicrobiales; family Methanocorpusculaceae; genus Methanocorpusculum; species Methanocorpusculum sp. GPch4. Next base: position 14,869 of record NZ_SIJA01000086.1, read on the forward strand.
GACCATGTTTTCAAGGATCCATTCCTTGGCAAATTCGCCGGACTGGATCTCGTAGAGGATCTCGCGCATTGCTTCGTAGGATTCTTCGCCGATCACACGCGGGCCGCGGGTGATGTCACCGTATTGTGCGGTGTTGGAGATCGCTTCACGCATTTTGGTGAATCCGCCTTCGTAGATCAGGTCGACGATGAGCTTCATCTCGTGCAGAACTTCGAGGTATGCCATCTCGGGTGCGTATCCTGCATCGACGAGGGTGTCGAATCCGGCTTTGATGAGCGAGGTGACTCCTCCGCAGAGAACTGCCTGTTCGCCGAAGAGATCGGTTTCGGTCTCTTCTCTGAAGGTCGTTTCAAGGACGACTGCTCTGGTCGCGCCGATTCCTTTTGCATAGGCAAGAGCGAATTTCTTTGCGTTTCCGGTGTGGTCCTGCTCGATCGCGATGAGTGCGGGGACTCCTTTTCCTTCTTCGTAGGTTCTTCTGACCATGTGGCCGGGACCTTTGGGTGCGACCATGATGACATCGACATTTGCCGGAGGAACGATCTGCCCGAAGTGGATGTTGAATCCGTGGGAGAACATGAGGCATTTGTTCTCTGTGAGGTAGGGCATGATCTCGGCTTTGTAGACTGCCGCCTGGGTCTCGTCGGGGACGAGGATCATGATGACATCTGCTTTCTTTGCAGCTTCGGCGACATCGTAGGTCGCAAACCCGTCTTTCTTTGCGAGATCTCTGCTCTTTCCTGCTCTGATCCCGATGATGACGTCAAGGCCGCTGTCTTTCAGATTCCGTGACTGACCTCTTCCCTGTGATCCATAGCCTATAACCGCGATCGTTTTTCCTGAGAGATCTTTCAGGTCCGCATCCGTTTCATGATATTTTTCCATCATTTTTTTCCTTCCTTTTTTGGTAAATACTGTGTAGTTTAACCTTCTTATGATTAAATAGTTTATCTGTCGAATCCGCCTGAACGGTACACGACATTGAGGGCATTCACCATCGCCTCGGCGGATGCGATCACGATGTCACTGTTTGAAGCAGCTGCATCAAAGATCCTGCCTTTCTCGTCCTCAACTTCGATGGTGACACAGCCCAGAGCATCGCTCCCTCCTGATATCGCCTCGATTTGAAAGCTTTTCAACTGAACTTTTCCCGGCGCGATCGCTAAAAGCGCTTTCATTGCCGCATCCACCGGCCCGTCACCCGTTCTTGAGCAGGTTTTGTTTTCCCCGTGGACCACGACCCGTACGCTTGCCGTCGGGATCGCATGGCTGCCGGTGAATACCGAAATGTCATCCAGCTCGATCATTTTTTTGTCATTATGACTGCCGGTGATGCTTTTTGCGATCTCGAACAGATCGAACTCGGTTACTTTTCGTCCGCGTCCGGAGATCTCCTTGACCTTTGCGACGATCATGTCCAGCTCCGGGTCGGACGGATTTACGTTTACGTCTTCCAGCATCTGCCGGACGGCATGTTTTCCAACATGCTTTCCAAGCTTTAAGCGTCTTCGGTGACCCACCATTTCGGGCGTCATGATGCCGGGTTCAAATGTTCCCGGGTTTGCCATTACGCCGTGGGAGTGGATCCCGCTTTCGTGCGAGAATGCATTGTCGCCCACTACCGGCTGGACAGGGAGTACGGCGATCCGGGAAAATCTGGAGACCAGTCTTGATGTCTCTACCAGTTTTTCTGTCTGAATGTTGGTCTCCATTCCATAGATCGCCTTCAGGATCATGACCGTCTGTGCGAGATCGGCATTTCCCGCCCGTTCGCCGATACCGTTTACGGTGACCTGGATCTGATCTGCTCCACCTTCTACCGCGGCGATCGTGTTTGCGGTCGCCAGACCGAAATCGTTGTGACAATGCACGTCGATTCTGCATTTGACGTTTTCCCGGATCATTGCGACGAGGGGTTTCATCATCGACGGCGTGCTTACCCCGACGGTGTCGGGAATGTTGATGATCGTCACGCCGGCTTCATCTGCTGCTTTACAGACTTCGATCAGCTCTGACGGTTTTGTTCTGGTCGCATCCATTGGTGAGAACATCACAATATCGCACTTTGAACGTGCATATGTAATGATCTCGCGGGTAATGGCCAGGACTTCGGCATGACTTTTTTTGATGGTATAGGTTCTCTGGATCTCAGATGTGGGAATAAACACATGGACCATATCAACGCCGGCCTCGATACAACGATCTACATCCGCTTTTACTGAGCGTGCGAGTCCGCAGATCTTGGGGCGGATACCCTCTTCAGCACAGATCCTCCTGACCGTTTCAAATTCGACATCCGAAGATGCCGGAAAGCCAGCTTCGATCACATCAACGCCGATGTCGGACAGCTGATGCGCAATTTCAATCTTCTGCTCCAGTGTGAATGATACACCGGGAGTCTGTTCACCATCACGAAGGGTGGTGTCTAAAATAGTCACTCGTCTATTCGTGTTGACTGTACTTTCATTGCAATAGAATGCAATCCGCCACTTTCGCAGTGACTGCTCCGATCCCATCTTCCTGAGACATACCACATATCAATGCACCGCGATTATATAATACTTTCTTTTCAGCACTGAAAAACGGCCCCCATATTGCGTATTCTGCGCTATTCGTAAAAAATCATAGTTGGGGGCGCGGATTTCTGCTGATTTTCCAAAACTTATATATACCAATCGAAGTTAGACTATCTAACCGGAGTTTAATCCCATGAGTGATTGTTTTATTTGGCTATAAAAACATCCGTTTCCTGGACACGACCCTTCGTGACGGGGAACAGACGCCGGGCGTCTCTCTGACACCCGTACAGAAACTGAAAATCGCAGAAGAACTTTCCGCAATCGGCGTGAATGTGATCGAGGCTGGATCCGCGGTCGCATCCGAAGGCGAAAGAGAGGCTATAAAGCTGATATCTGATGCGGGACTCAACGCAGAGATCTGCACATATGCGCGGGCCAAGACCGAAGATATCGATCTTGCCGTGAAATGCGGTGTGGATTCGGTGCATCTTGTCGTTCCGGTTTCTGACCTTCATATAACCAAAAAACTCGGGAAAACCCGCGAAGAAGTCTATGTAATGGCAATGGAATCCGTTGCATATGCCAAAGAGAGAGGGCTTACTGTCGAACTCTCGGGCGAGGATTCTTCAAGGGCAGATCAGGAATATCTGGCCCGGCTTTTTAGAGATGGAGTAGCACACGGAGCTGACAGGCTTTGTTTCTGTGATACCGTCGGGCTGTTAACGCCTGAAAGGACCGCAGAGGTCATTCCGCCGTTATGCTTCGCACCCTTAAGCATCCATTGTCATAATGACCTTGGACTGGCTCTTTCAAATACCATCGCGGCGTTACGATCAGGAGCGACCTGTGCCCACACGACCATCAACGGGATGGGAGAGCGTGCAGGAAACGTGCCCTTCGAAGAGGTCGTGATGGTGCTTGAAAAGCTGTACGGCTATGATACCGGGATCGATACGACCAAGATCTATGCACTCTCGACCCTCGTATCCCAGCTGACAAAGATCCCGCTCGCAGCCAATAAACCGATCGTCGGCGGAATGGCATTCACGCATGAAAGCGGGATCCATGCGCACGGACTTATGCGGGATCCGACAACCTACGAACCGATGTCGCCGGAAACGGTCGGAAGAAAACGAAGGATCGTTCTTGGAAAACATTCAGGATCCGCATCGGTCCAGTCGGCTCTTAAAGAGCTCGGGTATGAACCTGGTGAAAAACATCTTGCCGAGATCGTGGCGCGAGTCAAAAAAGTCGGTGATATGGGCATGAAAGTGACCGATGCCGATGTTATGGCGATCGCAGATTCGGTGATGCTTCTGGAATGCAAGCCGGTGATCAGCCTTAAACAGTTTACGGTCGTGAGCGGCAGTAACGCCATTCCAACGGCTTCGGCAACGATGGTCGTAAACGGGACGAAAGTAACCGGCGCAGCTACCGGAACAGGTCCGGTAGATGCGACCGTCAAAGTCCTCCAGCAGTCGGTCGCCCAGTTCGGCGACATCACGCTTGAGGAGTACCATGTGGATGCGATCAACGGCGGAACGGATGCTTTGGTCGACGTAACGGTGAAACTGAGAAAAGACGGGAGGGTTTTGACTTCCCGGGGTGCCAGAACAGATATAATTGAGGCAAGTGTCGAGGCGGTAATAGCAGGCATGAATAGATTACTGAGAGATGAGAATGAAAACAGGCGCAGCAATACTGATTGAAAGTTTAAAAGAAGAGGGTGTTGAAATCATATTCGGCTATCCGGGAGGCGCTGTCCTCCCGATATACGACGAGCTCTATGATGCACAGGTAACGCATATCCTTGTCAGACATGAACAGGCAGCCGTTCATGCAGCGGACGGATATGCCCGGGCCAGTGGACGCGTCGGTGTTTGTCTTTCGACATCCGGTCCGGGAGCCTGCAATCTCATTTCAGGTATTGCCACGGCTAACATGGATTCGGTGCCGATCGTTGCCCTTACCGGTCAGGTTCCAACGGGAATGCTCGGAAATGATGCATTCCAGGAGTCTGACATCACCGGAATAACGCTGCCGATCACCAAACACAACTATCTGGTAAAAGATGCGCGGGATATCAAAATGACGGTGAAATCCGCGTTTTACATCGCAGGAACAGGACGAAACGGCCCGGTCCTCATCGATCTGCCCAAAGATGTTCTGACGGCGAAAGTTGCCGCGGAAGAAGTTCTCTCCGGTGAGCCTGAACTCAGAGGATACAAGCCGACATTAAAGGGGCACGCCAAACAGATCAAAAAGGCCCTTGACCTGATCCTGAGCGCGAAAAAACCTGTCATCTATGCAGGCGGCGGCGTCATCGCAGCCGGAGCGTCGGAGGAACTGATCAGGACTGCCGAGCTCTTCTGCCTCCCGGTCACGACGACCCTGATGGGTCTTGGAGCGATCCCGGCAGATCACCCGTTAAATCTCGGCATGCTCGGGATGCACGGGACAGAATATGCAAATTACGCCGTATCCGAGACCGATCTCCTTATCGCGGTCGGCGCACGGTTCGATGACCGTGTCACCGGAAAGCTGAGCCATTTCGCTCCGCATGCAAAAATCATCCATATCGACATCGATCCCGCCGAGATCGGGAAAAATGTCAATCCCGACGTGCCGATCGTGGGCGATGCCAAATCGGTTCTTGCCGACATGATCTGTATGGCGGAGAATAAAGGTTGTATCTCTGAACCCTGGCTGGAACAGGTGAAATTATGGCGGAAAAACCATCCGTTACGGGTCGTAAACGACGGGAAAGTCCATCCGCAGAATATCATCCGCAAGCTCTCCGAGCTCCTTGACGGCGGCGGGATAATTGTGAGTGAGGTCGGCCAGAACCAGATGTGGGCCGCCCAGCACTACGGATTTACCCGACCCCGCCAGTGGATCAGCTCGGGCGGTCTTGGAACGATGGGGTACGGATTCCCGGCTGCGATAGGGGCCTGGTTTGCGAAGCCCGAAGAAACGGTCGTTGTGATCGCCGGTGACGGAAGTTTCCAGATGAACATCCAGGAACTTGCCACCGTTGCGCAGTACAAGATCCCCGTCAAGATCGTGATCCTGAACAACATGTATCTCGGGATGGTCAGACAGTGGCAGGAACTCTTCTACGACAGAAGATACTCCTACACGGAACTGCCGCCCGTGGACTTTGTCGGGATCGCAAAAGCCTACGGGATCGAGGGAATGCGGGTTGATTCTGTTGGTCAGATCGACGAGGCTCTCAGAACCGCGTTAACGTACAACGGCCCGTATCTCCTGGATTTCAGGATCGAGCGGGAAGAGAATGTCTTTCCCATGGTCCCGGCAGGTGCTGCGATCAGTGAGATGATCGGAAAACATAATCACAACGGAGGATCCGAGTCATGAAACAGCATATCATCAGCGTCCTTGTCGAGAACAAGGCCGGCGTTCTCGCACGGGTTTCCGGTCTCTTCTCACGACGAGGATTCAACATCGAAAGTCTTGCGGTCGGGACCTGTGAAACACCGGGTATGAGCCGGATCACGATCGTTGTCATCGGTGACGAAATGCACATCGAACAGGTCAAAAAACAGCTCAATAAGCTGATCGATGTCATAAAGATCACGGATATCACGGAAAAAGAGCATGTCGAACGCGAGCTCGCGCTGATAAAAGTCCATGCCGAACCGGGACTCCAGCGTTCCGAGGTCATGCAGGTCGCCGATATATTCCGCGCAAAGATCATCGATGTCGGCCCGCAGACCCTTGTTCTTGAGATCACCGGGGATCCGGAAAAGATCTTTGCTCTGGAATCTCTCCTGCGTCCCTACGGCGTATTGGAACTCGTCCGGACCGGCAGGGTCGCTTTGCAGCGTGGATCTTCCGGGTCGTGTCTGAGTAAAAAAGAATGAATTTAGATAAAAAATAAGAAAGTGATGTAAATGGGATTGACCATAACTGAAAAAATCTTCTCCGCCCACTGCAAAAAAGAATGCAGAGCAGGAGATGTAGTAATGGCGCCGGTCGACGGTGCGATGATACATGATATCACAGGCCCTCTTGCGATCAATGTGATGAAAGAGATGGGTGGGGGCAGTGTCTTTGATCCGAAAAAAGTCATCATGCTCTTCGACCATCAGATCCCTGCTGATTCCATCAGCGCAGCAGAAAATCATGTGATGATGAGAACGTTTGCCCGTGAACAGGGCATCCACAACTATGACATAAAAGAGGGGGTCTGTCACCAGGTCGTTCCCGAGAAGGGGCGCGTAAAACCCGGCGATATCGTCGTCGGGTCGGATTCCCATACCTGTGCGTATGGTGCACTTGGTGCGTTTTCGACAGGTATCGGCTCGACTGATATGGCATACGTCCTGAAGTTCGGCGAACTCTACTTCAGAGTTCCGGAAACCATCCGGATCAATGCAAACGGGAAGTTCCAGGATCGGGTCGGTCCCAAGGATCTTATCCTGACGCTAGCCGGCGATATCGGCGCGGACGGCGCGACCTATCGGGCTCTTGAATTCTGCGGGAACGCATTCTCCGACATGGACATTCCCGGAAGAATGACCTGTGCAAATATGGCCATCGAGATGGGAGCAAAGGCAGGCATCGTTCCGCCGGATGAAAAGACCTGGGAGTATCTGCGGGGAAGAACGGACTGCACGCCGTTTTCACTCGCGAGCGATGAGGATGCAAAATTCTTTGAGAAACGAAATTATGATGTCTCCAAGATCAATCCGAAGATCGCCGTCCCGCATAATGTCGACAATGTCGTCGATGTCACCGAAGTCGCCGGCAAACCGGTCGATCAGGTCTTCATCGGGTCATGCACGAACGGCAGATATGAGGATTTTGCTCGTGCTGCCGAAGTATTAGGCGACAATGTCTTCTCAGAAGATGTTCGCGTGATCATGGTCCCGGCATCCAAAGCAGAGTACATGAAGATCCTGAAAGCAGGACTTATCGAGAAGTTCGTCGAAGCAGGGGCACTGGTTGAAGCGCCGTGCTGCGGTCCGTGTATGGGCGGAGCTTTCGGGCTTTTAGCTCCGGGCGAGGTCTCACTCTCCACATCGAACCGTAACTTCCGGGGAAGACAGGGAAGTGCCGAGAGTTTCGTGTATCTTTCCTCGCCTGAAACGGCGGCTGCCAGCGCGGTCACCGGCGTGATCACCGACCCGAGGGAGGTCTGAATCATGGGAAGAGCATGGAAATTCGGTAACGACATCGACACCGACGCGATAATCCCGGGCCGGTTCCTGACGATCTACGATCCAAAAGAGCTTGCATCGCATGCTTTCGAAGGCACGCGCAGAGAATTCTCCAAGGAGGCAAAGGATGGCGATGTGATCGTTGCCGGCAGAAACTTCGGCTGCGGTTCATCGCGTGAGCATGCCCCTCTCGCACTGAAAGGAGCCGGCATCGAATTTGTCGTTGCAAAATCGTTTGCGAGGATCTTTTACCGGAATGCGATAAACACCGGTGTTTTACCGCTCGTTTGTCCGGATACGGACAAAATTGCCGACGGAGCAGAGGTTTTCGTGAACCTCAAGGAGGCATACATCGAAGCAGACAAAAAGAAGTATCCGCTTGAACCGATCCCGGTGTTTATGATGAGAATAGTTGAGGCCGGCGGCCTTGTTGAATACGCAAAAATGCGAGGAAATAAATGACAACATATAATGCGGCATGTATGCCGGGTGACGGCATTGGTCCTGAGATCATTGCCGAAGGAAGAAAAGTACTGGATGCTGCCGGTGAGAAGTTCGGGTTCGATATCAACTGGACCGATTTCGATACGGGAGCTGAAAAGTATCTGCAGACAGGAGAGCTGATCTCGGAGGATGAGTTAAAAGAGCTTGGAAAATTCCCGGCGATCTACTTCGGCGCTATCGGTGATGACCGGGTCAAACCGGGAATCCTGGAGAAAGGCATCCTGCTTGCGATCAGATTTTACTTCGATCAGTATGTGAATCTTCGCCCAATTAAACTCCTGAAGGGAGTCGAGACCCCCCTCGCAAATAAGAAGCCCGAGGACATCGACTTTGTCGTTGTCCGGGAAAACACCGAGGACTTTTATGTGGGTATCGGTTCACGTGCAAAGGCAGGAAAACAGCGGGATCATCTGGAAGTCATCCGCGATCTTTACTCGGTGAAGTTCGGGATCGATGTGGAGACCGATTCGGATGAACTTGCGTACCAGATCGGCGTTGTCAGCCGAGAGGGTTCGAAGCGCGTGATGGAGTATGCATTCGATCTTGCGCAAAAGCGGGAAAAGAAACTGACGTCTGTCGATAAGGCGAACGTGTTAACGGACGTCTACGGACTCTGGCGTGAAGTGTTTGAGGAGACAAAAAAAGGCTACCCGAACGTGTCGACTGAGTACAACTTCGTTGACGCGGTCACGATGTGGTTTGTCAAAAATCCGGAATGGTTCGATGTCGTCGTCACGCCGAACATGTTTGGGGACATCATCACCGATCTCGGTGCGATGATCCAGGGAGGCCTCGGTCTTGCTCCGGGGGGAAACATCAACCCGAAGGGGACGTCAATGTTCGAACCCATCCACGGATCTGCACCGAAGTATAAAGGAAAGAATGTGGCAAATCCGCTTGCAACGATCTGGTCCGGCTCACTTCTGCTGGATTCGCTTGGGGAACACGCTGCGGCATCGGCCGTGGTCAGCTCGATCGAGCATTCGATCCTTGCAAAGGCGGTCACAAAAGATATGGGCGGATCAATGCGGACGTCGGATATCGGCGACTGGATCGCGAAGGATATTCTGAGAGGATAATTCGGAAAAGAAAAAAATGCGGGGGGAGAGCTGAGTTTCCCTTCGCTCTGTTTTTTTTCAGCGCGTGATCCCGAGCTTTTTCATATCCTCCGGCACCGTCGTGTTCGGCTGCACGCCAAACTCCTTCACGAGCATGTTCAGCACATCAGGCGACAAACATGCCGGCAGATTCGGTCCGATCATAATGTTCTTGATGCCCAGAGCCAGCAGTACCAAAAACACCAGGATCGCCTTCTGCTCATACCACGCGATATTGAACGAAAGCGGCAGCTCACCCACTTCGACACCCAAAGCCTTCGCCAGCTCCTGAGCGATCACCACGAGCGAATACGAATCATTACACTGTCCGGCATCCAGCACCCGGGGGATCCCCTCGATATCGCCGAGACCAAGACGGTTATACCGGTACTTCGCGCACCCTGCCGTAAGAATGATCACATCCTTCGGCAAAGCCTTCGCAAACTCCGTGTAATATGAACGCTCCTTGTGCCGGCCGTCGCATCCCGCCATCACCACGAAGTGCTTGATCTTCCCCCGCTTCACCAGATCAAGAACTTTCGGGGCAAGAGCAAGTACCGCGTCATGACCTGCGCCGGTTACGAGATCACCGCACTGCAGATCCTTTGGCGGATCACACTTCTTCGCACAGGCAATGATCGAAGAGAAATCCTTCGATCCGTCCGGTTTCTCCGGGATATGGACTGCATTTGGAAAACCCACCGACCCGGTCGTATAGATCCTGCCTTTATACGTGTCCGGCGGCGGCACCAGACAGTTCGTCGTAAACAGGATCGGGCCGTTAAATGACGGGAACTCTGCCTTCTGGTTCGCCCAGGACGTCCCGTAGTTCCCGATCAGATGAGGGAACTTCTTGAAACACGGATGGGCGTGGGCGATAAGCATCTCGCCGTGTGTATAGACATCAACTCCTTTTCCTTCCGTCTGCCGAAGCAGCATATACAGATCCTTGAGATCATGCCCCGTCACGAGGATGCCGGGATTTTTCCCAACACCGCAGTTCACGTTCGTGATCTCTGTTACTCCGTAGCGTTTGTTTGCCGAATCAAGAAGTGCGAGTACCTGGGCGCCGACTTTCCCGGATTCCATGACGAGAGCCGCGCGTTCTCCAAACGAGTGCTTCTCAAAACGCGAAGCCAGACCCTTATAGATGAAGTTCACGATTGCCGGATCCGTTTTTCCTAGCACCTCGGCATGAGAATAATACGCGCACATCCCCTTCAGTGCAAACAGAAGCAGTGAAAAGAGCGAGCGTTCATTTGGATCCTCGATCGAAAGAAGTCCGATCCCGCCGTCAAGGATGATGATATCCTCACGGGATTTGGGCACCCATGAACACGCTTTGGGCTCTCCCGGGATCTGCGGGTAGGCGTCACGGAATGCTATTGCCTTTTTCAGATATGCGTCGAACCGTGATTCATCAAAGTTGACGTTCGTTAAGGTAGCAAACAATGCTTCAACCACAAATGTATCCTGGGCTGAGGTGTTTGCTGGAATTTTTGCTCCCTTCGGCTGATGGATCCTTCGATACGCGATCCCGGAGAGAACAAAGTTCACGGCATCCTGATAGCATGCCGTATCATTACTTTTACCGCAGACGCCGCCGGCCGTACAGCCGAGGTTTCTGGCGGTTTCTTCGCACTGCTGACAAAACATTTTCAAGCCTTCCTTGTCTCGCGGGGGAAAGCCGAGAGATAATTGATAGATGTATCTTTGAGTATATATAGATTCGTATCTGCGCAAAAAAAGATGAATATTAGGAGTTATGTGGAAATTCAAGCTGAATTATAGTTGATTTTTCTCATCAGATCATTCTGAGCGCCGGTCCGATGCCCAAAATCTGGGAGCGTCAAAAAGCGGCGTGTCGAAAAGGTCCACCGGTCCGGTAAGCCTGCCATTCGCGAGCGAAAAGCCGAGTCCGACCACCGGGATGACCGTTGTTCGAACATTCGACGAATCGCAGAGACTGACTGGGCATATCCCCTGCTGATTCAGACCGCGGCGGGCGAACCTTTCGCAGAACTCGGCTGTGGACGGGAACTCGCCCCCGGCGCGTGTAAGAAACAAAACGCCGTCCGCGAGAGTATGCTGATTCGGGATCATCACTTCTCCCCAAGGCATCATCTCCGACCCGGAGAGGAACAGAAGAAGCGGCTCGTTATCCCGCTCCTCTATTATCATCCGGCAGACCGAGACCGGATCAGGACCGCAGAACAGATGACGTTTTTCTGCGATCTCCTCGGCCGCGGAGAAGACCGCGGCAATAAGCGTGTCCGGCTGGACATCCGGATCATGGACCGCGATCAGGACCAGACGGTCGGCCGTGTGCGTCACGAACGAGTCGGTCAAAATGCCGCCTTCCGCCTTTTTGAGCATCTTTGCCGCGGTCTGGAGGATGTCGGGAAAGACCCGGGTCGTCCCGCATACCCCGCCGACCGGTTTTGCAAAGACCGAGACCGCTGTTTTCATGCTCAGCGGATCGCCTCGATCTTTGCGATCATTCCTTTGCTGCCGACATAGACGGGAGTTCTCTGATGGACCTTTGTCGGCACGATGTCCAGAGTAGAACACTCGCCGTTCGAGACCGCTCCTCCTGCCTGATCCGCGAGGAAGCCGATCGGGTTGATCTCGAAGACCAGCCGCAGTTTCCCGGAGGCGGACTTCTTTGTCGCCGGATAGGCATACACGCCGCCGTACTCCAGGATCTGGTGGAAGTCGGCCACGAAAGAGCCGGAGTACCGGTTCTTTCCGCCTTCGCACTCGATCTCATTCATGTACCGGATGTGTTTCTCGGTCCATTCGGGCCGCAGACCGCCGCTCCCGCAGAGCGTGCCTTCCGGGATTTTTACATTCTCTTTTAGGAGAATGTAGGTCCCTTCCGCGTTGAGCGCGAAGATCGAGACGCCGTTTCCAAGCGAGATGGTCAAGGTGGTCATCGGGCCGTAGAGCATATAGAATGCGGCGCGAAGCTGATTTCCCGCCTGAAGAACGTCGCCTTCATAGATCCCGACGATCGTCCCGACGCTGAGGTTTACCTTGATAAGTGAAGAGCCGTCGAGGGGGTCCATCACGATGGAGTACTTCGCAGAAGAAGACATCTGCACGATATCCTCCTGTTCTTCGGAAGCAACGGCACGTACAAGCCCGCTCTTCTGCAGAACAGACGTGATCCGGGCATCGGCCCAGGTATCCATCTCAGCCTGATCCTCGCCGGAAGAGTTCGTGGAGCCCGCATAATTCTGGTTGCTGATAAACGCGGAACGGATCGGTCCTGCCTGATCCGCGATCAGCAGGATTATTTTTCCCAGATCCTCAGGGGCATGTGAGGCGATAAGATACTCCTGCAAGGTTTTCATAGTACCTATGATATGCGTTTTGGAGGCAAAAAAACGTATCCTGATGTGAAAGATTCGGACCGCGCCGTATCGTGTATATGGTCATCTCATTTGTTCTTTCAGAGATGCGTATCGGAAGCGAAACCCTCTGAAACTCATGCGTGGAACGAACTGCTGCCGGCATGTTCTGAATAAAATTATTCAGGATGACGGGGGTAACGGTCGGAATCGATGGAATACAACACTCTTAGAAAAAGGAATGCGAGGGAAGGGATTCGAACCCTTGAACTCCTAGAGACAGGGTCCTAAACCCTGCGCCGTTAACCTGGCTTGGCAACCCTCGCGATTTTGACTGTAACATATTGACAGGAGGAGAAAAATAACCTTCGCATTAATCTATATGAATGGACAATAGTATTCTATGGTAGTTCAGCACACATGCGGCTTCAAACGCGAGATATTTTGTCGGGAGTGCGGCACCGAACTGACCCAGGACACGCGGGGTAAACTCTACTGTCCGCGGTGCGGCAGGCGGCTTGCGATCCTCTGCCCCCACTGCGGAAAACTCTGGTGATCCGCGTCCTTATGCCGCCGGACCGTTGAGCCACTCCATATACTTCTCCCGGATCAGGTCGACTTCTTCCTTTGTCAGGTCCAGCCGTCCGGTATGAGAGAGATACCGTTTCACCTCTTTTATGAGCACTTCAGCCTCGGAGAAATCGTCCACTTCCAGATACACCGGCACGTTCTGGACCGATATCACCTCACCGCAGACAGGGCAGAGCTTCCACTTTCCATAGTAGTCGGTATAGGTAAACTGATGACAGCCAGGACAGCGGATCACCCGGTAGGTACTCATAGATATCAAATGATTGGCGCAGGGAGTGAAAAAGATTCCCCCGGCATCTAAACCCTTGCTTTTATTAGCCGGCAGGTAAATATGAAGTGTCTATGTCAGTTCATGTAACGGGAATTTCCGGGATCCCGCTCATTCAGAAAGGCGACGATCTTCCGGCAATTATCTGCAGAAATACCACCTTTGAAGACGGAGATATCCTCTGTATCGCATCAACGATCGTTTCGAAGGCAAAGGGCTATACCCGCGCCCTCGCGGATATCACGCCTTCTCCTGATGCATTCCGTATCTCCGGCCTCACAAAAGAGGATCCGCGGTTCATTCAGGCGATCCTGGATTCGTCCACCGAGATCATCCAGGAGTATCCGTTCATCCTCTCCGAAGTCCCCTGCGGTCATGTGGGTGTGCGCGCAGGCGTGGATAACAGCAATATCGAGGGAGAAAATATCATCATCCTCCCAAAAGATCCGTCAGCCGAATGTCGGGAAATACGCGCAGCCATCAAAAAGATCACCGGCAAAGATGTCGGCGTGATCGTAACCGACACCTGCGGAAGAGCGTTCCGCCGCGGTCAGTGCGGAAACGCGATCGGCTGGGCAGGTATGACGGCGATACGGGATTTCCGGGGCGACCATGACCTCTTCGGTCTTGAACTTGAGATCACCGAAGAGGCAGTCGTCGATGAGATCGCGGCCTTCTCCAACTTCATCATGGGAGAAAGCGACAACGGGATCCCTGCAGTGAAGTTCTCCGGCTGCGGCACCTGGAAAGGGCACGACTCGCTCTTCTTCACCAAAGAAGAAGACCTGATCAGAAAGGCAATGAAACGATAAATGGACGTGATTCTTGCAATGGACCTGATGGACGGGTATGTCGTCCACGGGAAAAGCGGCAACCGGGATCAGTACCTCCCCCTGACCTGGGGGCTTTCCCCTTCGGCCGAGCCTCTGTCGTATCTTTCGGTGATGAAGCCGAAGTACGCATACGTGGCGGATCTTGACCGGATCGAACTGTGCGGCGATCACACCGAGACGATCCTGAGGCTTGCCTTGATTCCGGAGAAGCTCTGGGTCGACCGTGGGTGCAGTATCCCTGAGGAGTATCTCCCGGGCGTTGCCAACATCGTCGGGACGGAAACGGCCGATGCCCCCTTAGAGGAGTTTGCCGGCGGGTATCTCAGCGTCGATGTAAAAGACGGCAAGGTCATCCCTTCCGGCCTTGACCCGGTCGAGGTGATCCGCGATGCGGAAAAATACGCCTTTGACGGAATCATTCTCTTAAACATCTCCTCGGTCGGTACCGGATCCGGGATCGATCCCGTGTTTGCAAAGCGGATCCGAGACGCAACGAAAAAACCTCTGATCTACGGCGGCGGCGTGAACTCTCAAGACGATCTTCGCATTCTCTGCGACGCAGGATATGACGGCGTGATCATCTCTACAGCTGTGCATAAAGGAAAGATCCCGATAGAGATCATCCGGGGGGGAACATTTTGCTGATCACGCTCGAAGGGATCGACGGAGCCGGAAAGTCCACGCTTTATGAAGGTCTCGTTTCCCGTCTTGCGGATCTCGCACCGGTGTTTACCAAGGAGCCTGGAAGTTCTCTGGTAAACAAAGCGGTTCGCCGGGAGATCGGGGCAAACCGCGATCCGTTCGCCGAGGCGACACTGTTTGTCGCGGATCATGCCGCTCATCTGACCCAGACCGTGCTTCCGGCACTCGAAGCAAAAAAACTGGTTATCTCAGACCGGTATTCCGACAGCCGATTCGCCTACCAGCAGGTATCCCTTGCCGGCATCATTCCCGATCCGAAAGCATGGCTTACTGCAGTGCATGCGGGCTGGTCGGTCCGTCCCGACCTCACGATCCTTCTTTTGATAGCGCCCAAGACCGCGATGCAGCGTCTTGCCGGCAGACCAGGTAAGGAACACTTCGAGGATCCTGCATTTCTCGAAGAAGTTCAGAAACGGTATCTTGAACGGGCAGCCGAGGATCCGGGCCGATTTCTTCTTATCGACGCAGAGCAGGATCCGGCAACGATCCTCGACTTCGTCGAAAAGAGCATCCGGGACCGGATGTCCGTCTGATCTTTTTTTAATCCGAAAGCTGATATGAGTGCAGAGCATATGTTTCCCCACATGTCGGGTTTCTTCTCTGTATACGGAATCACCACCGGGCTGCTTGTATCCGGTGACGATATACTTGACCGGGTCATCTCCGCCCTCAAAAACACCGAGGCAAAGACGATAGAAGACGGCGACATCCTTTTGTTTGCCGAGTCGCCGCTTTCCACGACCGAAGGTCGGAATGTCAGGCTCGATGACATCACCCCGTCCGCCGAGGCATACAGACTTTCAGAGAAGTATCATCTCGACCCCCGGGTTGCCGAGGTCGTTTTGATGGAGAGCGATACGATCGTCGGCGGCATTCCGGGATATCTGCTTGCCGGAAAATGGAATCTGATCCTCCCAAATGCCGGCGTGGACGAGTCGAACGCGCCAAACGGGTGGGTCACCCGTCTGCCGGCCGATCCGGAAGCCAGTGCCGGACGGCTGAGAAAAGGAATAATGGAGCGCACCGGAAAGGATGCCGCCGTCATCATCATCGACTCCCGGACCCATTCGATGCGTCTTGGGGTGTCGGGAGTCGCTATCGGCTGTTCGGGGATCCTGCCGATCACCGACGAACGGGGTAAACCAGACCTGTATGGAAACAAACTGCAGGTCACCCGGAGGGCGATAGCCGACTCTCTTGCTTCGACCGCCGAACTTCTTATGGGCGAGTCTTCAGAAGGGGTCCCGGTTGTGCTTGTACGCGGATACCCGTATGTCAGATGCGAAAATTGTAAAATCGAAACGATCTCCGCCGAAGAGGATCTCTTCCTCAGTCTCGGCAAATAATTTTTTAGAAAAAAAAGTTACTGGGCAGCCGGGACGCCGCCGCTGATGGCTTCCTGGATCTGCTTTTGGAGCTGGCCCGCTTTCGTGGTCATTGCCTTTTCCTGTTTGTCCAGTGAGCTGATGCGGAGTTCAAGGGAGTCGACCTTCTCTTCGAGTTCCGCTTTGACGGCCGGTTTTTGTTTCTGGATCAGAATCGAACCTACTGCCGAATACATTACTGCGTCTTCCGCTGCCGACTCGATCTCTTCAAGGGCGCGTTTCGTTTCACGCAGCGTCATCTCATACTGCATTTTCTGGGACGATACCTGCTGAAGCTGCTGCTGGATCTGCTGGAACATTCCAAGCTGCTGCTGAATCTGCGGCGGGATACCCGCCGCCTGCTGGGGTGCTGTCATTTTTTACAACTCCAATACTTCATGGGATACATTAACCAACCGCAGCCACATATTGAGGGATGCCCGAAGAGCTGCAGCATCTTCCGCCTCTACAGAGAGGAACACGGATGATTCGCTGCGGGTGAGCCGCACGTTGGATTTTTCTCCCGGATCACTTGCGATCTCCGGGGCGAGAACTTCATACAGTTTTTCTGCAAACCTGGTTTCAAAGACAAAACGGGCGGCGTGGTTCATACCATAACCTGCAGGACATACTGTCTTTTCTGTGTGCCGCAAAAAACGATAGGACCGTCAGCATTCTCATCATAGGTGATGGGAACATGCGGCGAGAGATAATCGAACAGCTCCTTTTCCCGGGTGAGAAATCCTTTGGTAAACGGACCGGTTCGTTCGGACTCTTTTACGTTGCTGATCAGCATGGAAAAAACCAGGGAATCATTCACCATCAAATCGAACACCGGACCCTGCCGTTTCGAGCCTGACAGGAAAATAACACGGGGGTCTTCTCCCCCTATATCATGAATGCCTGCTTTTCCCCGCTGGACAAACGGGAAGTCCAGAGCAAAAGCGATTTCTTTTGCCAGTTTCCGGACCTCCGGTGCTGGTTTGCGCGATGAAGTTACGATCGTCATCTGGCTTTCAGTTCTTTCGTGCCGGCACCGCGGGCCTTGAAAAGGATACGGTGACCGCAGTAGGGACAGCGGATGTTCGTACCGATTTCTACCAGCTGTTTACAGCGGGCGCACTTGTAAGCAACCATTGGGTTATACTCCTTTCGTCTCGATGGCGCGAAGAACAACCTTAAGGCCCGGGGTCTGCGGAACGTAGGCGCCGCCTGCGTATTTGTATCCGCATTTCTTGCACTCCCAGATACCGGTGCCGACACGCTTTACTGCGATCGTGTCGCACATCGGACACAGGTGTTTCGCGCGGGAAATCTTCTCGCTCTCATTGACCATCTTACGGCAGAAACGGCCGTATCTCGGACCAAAGCGGCCGGCACTGCCGGTTACGCGTCCTTTTGCAACATGTTTACTCTTGGATGCCATTTTTTATTCCTCCAGAAATATCTAGTAATATTCGTTCTCAGTTGTTTTAATAGTATGCGTTACTCAAGAATCTTCAGCTGTGCATCGCCTTTCGCTGCGGCATTTGCCAGATTGAAGAACTCCTCCTGCATGCCGGCAGGAATCGTTACGACGCAGATCCATGATCCGTCGCTTTGCCATTCGTTTTTATCCATGGTCACATAGGCCGCGCTCGAGATGGAAGCATAGGCTTTGGCCGCAAAGTCCATCGGGAACTTGGCGGCGATGCGCCGCTCCTCAAACCTTATCGGCAGGATCGGACGCAAAGCTTTGACGGTCTCCTTGACCAGATCATCTACAGATTTGAACGGATCGTAGTTTACCCTGACCTGTTCCAGAGCCATCTCGATCCGCATGACCGGGTGGGGAAGGCCGGTCTGCGGATTGACAGCGTTTCGTGCGATGAACGCGATCACGCGTCTGCGTTTTTCTTCGATCAGATGACGCCGCTGCTCGGTCGTGAGATGGATTTCACCTTTGAGAATGATGTGTTTGGCGACTTCCCGAAAATCAGTGGTCTTGAACACCTTCAGGATATCCTCATCCGGAGACTTGTCTCCGCGCGAGGCGTTCTCATACACATACATCGCTGCAACAACATCTTCAATGTCGAGATCCGCCCCGTGCCGCATTTTGTCGGCAAGTTCTGGATCGACCAACAGTTCAAACTTCAGTCCGTGTGTTTCCAGACGGGCGGTTACTGCATCATCAAGGGAAATCATAGATCAGCTCACTCCTTTTTCGCAGGAGTCGTCTTGGAAAATTTGGCAACAGCTGCCTTTACTTCATCTGCATTCAGTTTTCTGAACGAGAGTGTCGATATTTTTGCTCCGTTTGCGGTCTCAGTCTCCTTTTTGGAAGAGTGCTTCTTGGAATACTCACCGGCAATGCCGATCTCGACGGTGTTCATATCGAACTTGCCTTCAGTGGCGGTGTGCAAAGCCTTGAGGCCGAGCAGAACTGCTTCTTCGGCAGTACAAGTCTCTTTGTACTCCTGTTCAAAGAGTTTGATGACAGCCGGTCTGCCGATACCGATACCGGTTGCGGAGTATTCGAGAAGCGTTCCGGACGGGTCGGTCTCGAAGAGATGATACTTCTGCCCGGTCGGCGACGACTCGGCCCCGGCGATCAGAAGCGCCGTTCCGTAAGGCCGTGCCCCGCCGAACAGCGTGTAGCTCTGCATGTGATCGCAGAGTTTCTTTGCCAGAGTCTCCACATCGATCGGTTCGCCGTAACTGACCCGATTGATCTGGGATTCTATCCGTGCACGGTCAACGAGTATCCGTGCATCTCCGACGAGACCCGAGGAGGCGACGCCGATGTGTTCATCGATCCGGAAGATCTTCTCGATCGAGGAGGGCTCCAGGAGACGGGAGTTCACCCGTTTGTCAACGAGAAGTACAACTCCCGTCTTGCATTTTATGCCGACAGCGGTCGTTCCCCTTTTGACCGCTTCACGGGCATATTCTACCTGATACAGACGTCCATCGGGGGAAAACATCGTGATGGCACGATCGTATCCGCCCATTTGATATTGTTGTGGCTGCATTGTTACTCCTTAATTATATCATCTCTAGTTAGATATCTATGCCCATTCTCTTTTGAAAGATTATTAACCTTCTTACCTGCGCACAGATATCCCGGATACGCGGCATCATCTGCCGCCTCGTGGACCACCTTTTTTTTCAAAGAAAGGATGGTCCCGGAGGTTGCGACCGATCTGAATGCCGCCGGCTCACCGCAGACTTTCGTGACAACGGCCAAAGCTGCGATGAGGGACTTTTCATATCCGCGGGTACATCGGGCGATCGCATATTCACCTTCGGACCAGACGACAGCGGGATGCATTTTTGCCGCCCCCGCATCGCCGAAAAGTGCAGTTACCGATTCAGCCATGGATCGGTACACCTCCTTCTGGGTCGGATTCACGGGCGTGATGATCCGAAACAGGACGTAACGCCGGTTCTCACGAAGTGTCGGCGGAAGGACGCTCATGATCTCTCCTCCACGACCTCGACGGTCTTTTTCGGAGAAAGAATGCCGTCGAGTGAGTCGAGAGCAGATCTGACTTCCTGTTCTGTCATCCCGAAGAGGTCGGCGAGTGCGATGATCTCGGTGATATTCCGCTGTCCGAGACACTCGGATGCGCCGCTTGCGATCAAAAGCGGGAAATGATACTTCCGCTGGAAAGTAAGTATCTCGTCATACCGGGAAAGAGCAGTCCGCCGTGTTTTCGGATCGATGATCCGTGAGAAGTCAAGAACGACGCCGGTGTTCTGCTGTGCCGCAATCTTCGAAACGATGTGATCGAATCCGCCTTTCGGAAGGTCAGAGATGCCGGTCAGAAGATGTACTCCTTTCGTGGTGACGGCCGTGCGGTTGAAACTGTTTTCTCCGACCTGCACGAAGACGACCGTGCCGGCAGGGGTCTTTTTGACCGCGTCGAAGAATGCCTTTCCGCTCAGTTTGCCGATCAGTCTGCCTTTCAGAATAGAAACGCCGGCATACTCGGAGATATCCTCGGCAGGATCGCAGGCGATGATCCGGGAAAAACCGCAGGATGCGGCACTCAGGGCAAAACGACGAAGCGTTGTGTGTGATGAGTTATTCGCATACACGCATGCGTCTGTTATCATAATGAGAAAAAAATGAGAACAGGGTTATTTACCCTGGTTCCTGTGGGAAGTAATGCTGGGCCGGCACTTTTCAGTTCCGGTTCCGCGGTTATGGAGTCCGCGTGCCTTTCTTCCGGCGGAAGTCTTACCACGGAACACACGTCCGCGGGTTTCGGCAACCCATGCGAGGTTCTTGTCGGCGAGAACAGACGGGCTGTTTCTGTCAACAAGGATGATCTCGTAATACTTGCTCTTTCCGTCCTGGCCTACCCAGTAGGAGTTCAGAACTTCCATGTTCGGGTAGCGGGTTGCGGCGCGCTCTTCTGCGATCGACTGCAGGTTCTTGCCCGGGGTTGCTTTGCGCATTCCCATACGGTTGGTTCTGCGTCCGCGGATATATCTCGATTTTCTGCGGCCACCGCGGCGGATGGATGCGCGAACAACGATGATGCCCTGCTTTGCTTTGTAGCCGAGCTCCCGCGCTCTGTCGATACGGGTCGGGCGCTCAAGCCTGACAACGGCGCCCTGACGGCGCCAGGTCTGCATTCTCTCCCAGAGGAGTTTCTTTACTCCGGACTCTGCGGGCTTTTTCCACGCGTCACGGACATATCCATACATTGATTTCGACATGTGTTGGTTTCACCTCAGGTTCAGCCGTATAGGCTACATTCCTGTGATATACAGACCGCACTGGATGCGGCTAGCTGTAAACTGTATATTATTGGGGCTACGTTGTATAAATACTCCGTGATGACCTAAGGAGCCTTTACTGCGGAACGCCCTTTTTCTTCTCTATGACGGAGATCCCGTCGATCCGGGTCACCGGATACTGACCGGCCTCGTCCTTTTCCGCGGACTTGACCATATCCCAGATCGTCAGAAGTGCGAGTGAGACTCCGGTCAGGGCCTCCATTTCGATACCGGTCTTCCCGTAGGTTTTTACCCGGCAGAACGCCTCGATGTACTCGTCCGTCTGTTCAAACCAGATCGTCACCCCGCCAACCGGAAGGGGGTGGCACATCGGGATGAGTGCCCATGTCTGTTTTACCGCGAGCGTTCCCGCCACTTGGGCAGTTGCAAGCACATTTCCTTTCAGGACCCGGCCTTCGGCGATGGCCGCGAGCGTTTCAGGCCGCAGATAGATCCGTCCCTTTGCGGTAGCTTCACGTGAAACATCGGGTTTTGGCGTCACATCCACCATGTGGACTTCATTATTTTCATTCAGATGAGTAAAAACCGGCATTTCATTTCTCCTTATACACTATGTATGCAAGGTGCCTGAGTAAATCGCTTGCGATTAAACCGTCCCCGGTGTCTTCATCAGCCAGTTCCCCGGCCAATCCCGCGGCATACACCGCGGCGCAGGCGGCCTCAAAGGCATTCATTCGTGAAAGAAGTCCGCCGCATACGCCTGAGAGAACATCGCCGGTGCCCCCCGTGGTCATACCCGGGGCGCCGGACCGGTTGAACTTCACCCGGGCGCCGTCCGAGATCACATCGATCGCCCCTTTTAGAATGACTGTCCCGCCGGCACGTTTCGCCGCTTCCCGTACGACGACCCCCCTATCACTGAGCTTCTCCGGGACCGGACAGAAGACCCTGGCAAACTCGCCTGCATGCGGCGTGTAGATCGTCTGCTCCCGTGCTTTCGGCAGAGGATTACGCAGGAGATCGGCGTCCACCACGGCACGTTTCGCGGCGGAGACCACCTGCGAAGCCACCTCGAGACTTTCCGGATCGGCACCAAGACCAGGGCCGGCGATCACCACATCCGCGTTCTCTGCTAATGCAAGCAGCCGGTCCAGATGCTCTTTGCCCACTTTGTTTCCCGGCAGTCTCTCAAGGATCAGATCCGGCATGAATCCGTCAACGGGGGCCGCTACGCGGACGACATCCGCGCCCGAGCGGAGAGCGGCGCAGCCTGCAAGGAACGGCGCGCCCTGATACGGCCCCCCGCCGATCACCAGCACATTGCCTGCCCATCCCTTGTGCGCCCCGGACGGCTTTTTTGGGACTGAAAGAAGATCCCCTTTCCCGCAGAAAATCTCTGCGCCGAACGGGATCCCGATACTGTATGCCTCGGCGCCTTTTGTCTTTGCAAGATGAAATGCGATAACCCGGTCCGCCCTTGCCCCGGGAGTCGGCATATCGCAGGCAAGAACCCGGCCCTTTGCCGCGTTCATCAGATCCACAAGGGAGGCATACGGCTCTCTGAGCGGGAGGGATGCACCGGTACCAAGCAGGGCGTCCACGATCACATCGGCGGAGAAATCCTCAGGCTGCCAGGTGGAAGAAAGTTCCGCCGGGCACCCTTCCAGTGCAAAAAACGCCGCCCCTGCCTCCGGCGTCTTCGGCTTTCCGGTGAAGACCACCTTTACCGAATACTCCTTTGCCAGATGACGGACGCACACAAATCCGTCTCCTCCGTTGTTTCCTGTTCCGCAGAGGATCAGAACGGATGCAGGAGATTCGGATCGGACGGCGGCGGCGAGTACGGATCCCGCGCTCTCCATGCGCTCGGCCGCGGAGATGCCGTAATCATCCGCGTTTTTATCAATGACACGCATCGTCTCCGGTGAAATAACGCCGGAGAGACCGAACTGAATCAGATCCCGCATATATGTTAGTGTGTGTCTGCACTGGTAATGATTTTTCCCCACATACATCCCAACAGATAAGGAATGGGATTCGTTGAAGATGTCAGCCGCGCCGCAAAGATAATTCTGGAAGCTGACGCCGCCACCCTCATCTCGCACATAGATGCCGACGGAATCTCCAGCGAAGCGATCATCTCGCAGGCCGTCACCCGGCTGGGGATCCCGGTAAACCCGGTCTTTGTCCGCCAGCTCGAGCCGATGACCATGAAGCATATCCCGGATGACGACACGCTGAAGATCTTCACCGATCTTGGCGGGGGTCAGCAGAATCTTCTGGAAGAAGCAGGCATCACGGCAGACAGTGTCCTCATCCTTGACCACCACATAAGTCAGCCGGCACCCGGCGGCACAGAATACTTTCAGGTGAACTCCCAGTTTTATGGGGAGGATTACGTAAAATGCAGCGCCGCAGGCATTGCTTATTTGGTCGCAAGAAAGCTCGACCCGGCAAATACTGATCTGGCAAAACTTTCCGTCGTTGGAAACGTCGGCGATATGATGGCGCGGGAAAATCACGGACTGGTTGGTGTTGCCAGATGGATAGCAGAGGACGGAGCTGACAGCGGGCATATCCGGATCAGGCGCGGGATAAACTGTTATGGCCTCTCAACAAGACCGCTTCACATCTGTCTCTCGAATGCTGACGATCCGCAGATACCCGGCATCTCAGGAAAACCTGCAGAAGCAGCCGCGCTGCTCTGCCGGATCGGGATCTACCAGTCACCGTCTGACCAGAGGGTTTGGGAAGAACTCTCTTCCGAAGAGGAAAAAAGACTTGCCAGCGTTCTTGCAGAGCAGATCATTGCCAACGGCGAGTCATCAGACGGGTTTATTGCCGAACATTACTTCTTCCCTGATGAGATGGAAAAAACGCCGCTGAGGAATGCGTCTGAGTATGCCACGATGCTGAATGCCTGCGGCAGATGGGCCAAGCCGAAGATCGGCGAGGCTGTCTGTTTCGGCGACCGGGGGCAGAAGTACCGTGAGGCCGAGCATATGCTCAGACATCACCGATCCATCATCCGCGAACTCTGCGAGTACATCATCGAAACGGGCGTGGAAGATCTCGGATCGATCCAGGCGATCCATACCGGAGATAAGTATCCGGATACGATCGCCGGGATCGGAGCAGGCATGGCTCTCTCAAAACTCGACACCAATAAGCCAATCCTCGTAATGTGCAGCGTCTCTGACGAACCCGATCTCATCAAAGTCTCGATGCGGACCTATGAAAAAGTTCTGCGCCGCGGGGTCGATCTGCAGGAAGTTCTGGTCACGGCCGCCGTCGAATCAGGGGGAGCAGGCGGAGGGCATAATATTGCAGCCGGCGCATATATCCCCAAAGGATGCGAGCATGATTTCACCAGAAGAGTTAACGAGCTTGTCAAAGGGCAGTTTGCAGCGGGTCAGAAGGATCGCTGACTTCCAGTTCGGGCGGGGGGCAGGAGAAGCGCTCTTTCCCGACCAGGTCACGTTTTCATACTCGACCACAAAGCGGGTACGGTACGTGAGCCTGGCCAAAGAACGGCTGGTCACTGTCCGGGCGAATGACGGGCGGTTCACGCTCGGCTATCCCGGAGCACAGGCTCTGCATGCATTTCTGCCGGCTCCGGCAAACCGGGTCGTGATCATGGAAGAGGCGGTACCTTTCGTGGCCGACGGCAAAAATGCGATGGCAAAACACGTAATATCGAGTGATCCAAATATTCACGCAGAAGACGAAGTGTTTGTCGTCGATGAATCGGACAATCTGATCGCCACCGGGATGGCAGTACTCTCCGGAAGCGAAATGATCGGATTTAATTACGGAACAGCAGTAAAAGTTAGACAAGGAAGGAACAAAAAATGATGCCAGGAGTAAATCCCAAACAGATGAAAGCAGCGATGAAGAAGATGGGTATGAAGATGGACGAGATCGCCGATGTCTCGAAAGTTGTGGTCTACACAGCGTCCGGAAATTATGTCTTTCTGAATGCCGAGGTCGTCGGCATCACGATGCAGGGTCAGACCTCATATCAGCTTACGGGCGAGGTCCACTTCGAAGAAGCCGCAGTCGAGATCCCCGAGTCGGATGTCGAGCTGGTTGCTTCACAAACTTCCGTCTCGCCGGACGCAGCCCGCGCCGCTCTCACCGAGTGCAAAGGGGATATTGCCGAGGCAATTTTAAAACTTACCGCGGTATGATCGGACCAAACAGAGTCATCGTCCGCGGACACGGACGCGAGTATTATGTGAAGGCCGGCGAGGGAAAACTCTCGACGGATCTTGGCATGATCGATCTTGCGGAGGTCGCGGGACTGGAGGATGGAGCTGCCGTCCTGACCCATCTCGGAAAAACGTTCCACGTCTTCGTCCCGAAAGCAACAGACTTTTTCTCGCACGGAAAACGGACGGGAGCCCCCATGATGCCAAAAGACATCGGCATGGTCATGGCCTACACGGGAATGTGCCGGCGTGACCGCGTGCTGGATGCCGGAACCGGATCGGGGATCGCGGCCATCTTCTTCGGCGGATGCGCCGGCTCGGTCGTCACCTGCGAAGCACGGCCCGAGTTCTCCAAAATAGCGGAGGGAAACATCCGGGACGCCGGGCTCGACAACGTCGAGTGCCGGGCCTGTGATGTTCTGGAGGTCACGGACGGACCCTACGATATCATCCATCTGGATATGCAGATCCAGCCCGAACATGTCAGACACGTATACCCGCTCCTGAAGATCGGCGGGTACTTCGCGACCTATACGCCGTTTCTGGAACAGACATTCTGCGTGATGGACACTGCCCGGGAACTGTTCGGCGAGGAGTCGGTCCTGACGTTTGAGTGCATGGAACGTGAACTCACCCGAAGTAAAAGGGGCACGAGACCGTCGACACGCGTCTCCCACACGGGATACCTGACGGTCTGCCGCAAACTCTGAAAACACTTTTTTTCAAATAGGATTTACGCGGTGTGATCTCAACCGAAAAAACTGATGTACTTCTAAGATGTGCTTCGATTTCGTGTATGGCATTCATGTGGACATAAGAAAAAAACCAACCGCGAATCGGCGCGAATCCCGCAAGCCGTTGGCTTGCTCCCAGAATCGGATTTGCTTATCCTCACTTTCGCAATCCAGCTTCGCTGTCTTGCTCATCCCTCATCGGGACCGTTCGGGCAAATCCTGTCGCCGCCCCAGCGGCTCCCAATGGTAGTTTGCCTCTCGATTTCATATCAATATTGTTAGTAAAAGGCCATTTTTTCCATATATTGGACTAATCAATAAATCTCTCTCACGGGAGGCGCTGGGGCGCCGACAGGATTTGCCCGAACGGTCCCGATGAAGGGACGAGCCGTCGTGGCTGAAAGACACGACGGGCGAGAGTGAGGAAAAGCAAATCCGATTCGCTTCGCCCGAAGGGCGGATTCGCGCCGATTCGCGGTTGGTTTTTCTCATGCCTCCACACCCAGCCATACCCTTCCCGAATTGGCTTGAAACTATCACCGCGTAAGTCCTATTTCAAAAAAGTGAGAGATGAACCGAGCAACTCTCTCAGACTTTAGTCATCGAAACGGTCACTCCTTCCGGAGTCAGCAGTGTTGCCGAGTTACCTCCCGTAAGCGAGAAAAGATAGATGCCAAGAAGTTGGGCATCCATGGAATATTCGTTTCCTGATTTGACGATTTCAGCAGAGATCGAGTATTCGATAGTACTGCTCGAGAACCCGTCCTTTATCTTTTTCACATAGGCAACGTTTCCCGCGGTCGCATTTTCCACAGTGATCGTGTAGGTAATCGTCGTTTGTTTGGTTCCGTTCTGATCATTCCATACACCCGTCCAGTTACCTGCAGCCGGATCATATGAGACAGAAGGCGCAGTCGAAGTCGGGACCGGCGTTTTGGATGTCGTCACGGAATCGATACACCCTGCGGTAAAAATCACTGCACATACACAGAGAGCAAGGAGAAAAATGAAGGACAGTTTCATTCCAACCTCTTTGACGGTATGTTCCGATATATTTTTGCCTTCCTCTGTCGGGAATATCCATATCTTTGAAGAGCCCATACTTCTTGTATGAAATGCAGCAGGTGCAGCAGAGAAGCGGCCGTGATCCAGCCGTACTCGGGTCTCTCTCTTTGCGAATATCACGCTGCTGCCGACATAGCGGCAAAAGCCAAAAAAGAGATCCGGCATCAGGGAGGGTTTCCCTCAGGCACACGACTCTTTGTCGAAGAAGACAAAACGTTTCGCAGTTTTGCCCTGCGGATCTTTCTGGCGGAAATGCTTGCGGCCCGGACCGATCTGCTCTTTTTGAAAGAGCCAAAGGATGCCGACGTGATCCTCGAGCCGGCCACATTGGACGACGCGGCGCTCTATGTCCTGGAGTCCGTCTGCGCCGGGACCCAGGACAGGCTGGTCGGTTCCGACAAGGGGCGGCGGATCGCTCCCTTCTCGGTGATACCGGCGGAAGAGGTGTTCTGGTATGCACAGAGGCATGGATATCCGGGACCTGCGCCGGAGATCAGCGGGGACGTGGCGGAATTCCTGGATGGGTTTTCCACGGACCATCCGGGAACACGTTATGCGCTGAAAAATCTTCATGACGCATTAAAAAAGGTGGATGAATGACCGAAGTAACCTGCGATTGTATAGGATGCGAGATCGTAAAAATCAAAGATCTCATCAGACAGACAGTATGGGGAGCACATGCCCGCGGGATAGTTGTCGGTATTTCCGGCGGGATCGATTCGGCGGTCGCCTGCTCGCTCTGTTGCAAAGCGCTCGGACCTGAACGGGTCTTAGGCGTGAATATGCCGGTCTCTTCCAATGATCCGGCGGATCATGACGATGCGGAAGAACTGTGCCGGAGCATGGGCGTCGAGCTGATCACAGTCCCCTTAGAAGAAGTCAGATCAGCATTTCTTGCAGCCCCTCACATCACCGACACGCCGATTCTGCGGGGGAACATCGCAGCCCGTCTCAGAATGACCACATTATATAATATCGCCGCGGCACGCAGTCTCCTTGTCTGCGGAACATCAAACAAAACCGAGTATATGATCGGATACTCAACGAAGTGGGGAGACTCCGCAGCCGACATCCAGCCGCTCCTCCATCTCTGGAAAAAGGATGTGTTTCTTCTCGCAAAGGAGCTTGGTGTCCCTGATTCGATCATCAGCAAGCCTCCCAGCGCAGGATTCTGGGAGGGGCAGAGTGACGAAGGGGAACTTGGCATGACCTATGCCGAACTGGATGCAGCGCTGATCTCTTTGGAAAGGAGCGGCGGCATCCCTGCGAATCCTATTGAGGAGAAGGTGCTTGGATTTGTCAAATATTCCATGCACAAACGTGCCCCGGCGGCAAATCTGCTCACCACCTGAAATGATACGGGGGAGAGAGCCGAGACATTGGATTTTATGAGAATGGAGAACCAATAGTAACTAATTATGGGTGAACTGATTCACACACATGCGGTGACCGAGATACGGCGTGTTCTCGAGACCGCCGGATATGACTGTGAGATTGAAGAGGGGCCGTTCAATCTCTCGGCGGTACGGGATACAAAATGCATCCTGGTCATGTCTTCTGACGACACGGGTCTTCTTCAGCGTTTCGACATGACCCCCTACACGATAACACTCAACGGAACCAAAGTCCGCTGCGACAAAATCATTTTTACCGGGAGTTCATACTTCCAGCCAAAGGAGTCGGACCTCTGGACGAGGGAGAAACTGCTCAAATACATTGGCGATGCGGCAGCTGCACGAATCTGGAGTATGCCGTTTGACCTCGTCGGGGGACCGAGTTATGCATACACGAATGTCGGGATCCGTCAGCCGCCGATCGGGTATGATCTTGTGCTTCCGCTGCGAATCTCCGGTCAGGAAGCGGCCCGTGTTGCCCGCCAGCAGGGAAATACGGTCCTGCGTATGATCCCTTACTGGTATTACCAGTATAAAAGCGGCGGAGAAGCGACCTATAAAGGAAAGAGTGTCTCTTTTGATGAAGAAGGGTCAGGATGGATCAATGCGATCAATGATCTGCCCGGCCAGTTTGGTGATGTCGTTCCGCAGGAGGCGGAGCTCCCGCAGGATGCCGAGGTCATGGCGCCGGTCACCAGCATGGACGATGCAAAAGAACGGGTCAAAGCTGATCTGATCAAAAAGCTCACCCGCCGGGTCAGAATCAAAACAACCGCCGGCGATGCGATATTTGCCGAGGAGAAAGACTTCCGTCCAAGCGATGAGAACATCGAACTGGTCTTCAAAAAAGTATACGTCCCGGTCTGGCAGGTCAGAGGAAAGAAAGACATCGTGGAAGTGAATGCATACTCCGGTGAGGAACTTACCCTTCCATCCGACGAAGGCTGCGAAGTGTTCTGAAATGATCTACGTTATCGGCGCAGGACCTGCCGGGAGGATGGCATCCCTCCGCCTCGCCGGAGCAGGAAAAGAAGTCACCCTTCTTGAAAGGAAGGCGATCGGCGGAACATGCATCCATGACGGATGCATGCTCGTCTGCGGGCTGAACGATGTCGCCCGCAGTATCAATACCCTATCTTTTTTGAAAAAATCAGGCGTCGTCGAGGGAAGTGCCTCAGTCCGGTTCCCGGAAGTTATCCAAAAACTTGAAGAGGTCCAGAAAAAACTCGAGTTCATCCTTGAGCGGGAGACAAAAGCGGCCGGGGTCGTGATCGAATACGGAGCCGAGGCAGAGATCAGGGACGGAAAATTGGTCGTGAACGGGGAGATGCGCGAAGCAGAAAACATCATCATCGCCGCCGGGGCAGGCATTCATGTTCCAGATATCCCGGGAAACGATCTTCCCGGAACCTACACGGCAAAAACGATCCGGACAATGCCTGTGCTTCCAAAAAGGCTCGCAATTATCGGCGGGGGGATCTCCGCCGCCGAGTTCGCCTACATCTTCAGAGCCTTCGGGTGTGAAGTTACCATCTTCTGCAGGAGTGTGTTCCTGCCGGTACTCTCCGAAGCAATGATGAAGGCAGTTCGCCGCGATCTAGCCGATGTCACTATCAAATACGGGACAATAGAGCAGATCACCGGCAAAGATCAGGTTGAAGGCGTCATCTTAAACGGTGAGAAGATGCCCTTCGATGCCGTTCTTTTCGCGACCGGGATGAGACCGGAGACCTCAATTTTCACCGGTATGGCGAAAAATCCTGACGGTTCGATCAAGGTAAACGAAAAAATGGAGACCTCTATCCAGGGCATATATGCCGCAGGCGATGTGACCGGCGCTCCGTATTTTACCCCGGTTGCCCGTCTCCAGGGTTTTGCGGCTGCGGATTCGATCCTCGGCCTTCCCCGCAGAGTGGACCTTGAGCAGTTCCCTTATACGATCGTTCTTGGGCTGGATTATACAGTATGCGTTCCGAAAAAAGACGCGGAAGGCGTAACATTTTCCTCACCCAACATCGCCGGACCCGAATCATTCTGGCATGTAGCGGACGGATCGGTCGGCTCGATGCATCTCACCGTATCAAAGGATGACGGGAAGATACTGGGATTTGCCACCTCAGCGCCCGGAACAAGCATCGTCGGGACCTATCTCGGGTATCTGGTACGCAAAGGCGTGACGGTCCATGAATTCTCTTCGATGCTGGAAGTCCACCCTACCCCGGACGGAATGTACTCAATGATCCGTCTCGCGGCAGACGCATTGGACAAAGAGTAGACGCCTTTATCACTTCCTATTAACTATATATTTAGATAATATGTCGTCCCTGGCACTATTTGACCCGGAAATTTTCCAGCTGATAAACAAAGAACACAAGCGCCAGGTTGAGGGGCTTGAACTTATCGCATCGGAAAATGTCGTCGCACGCGAAGTAATGGAGGCAATGGGTACAATTCTGACGAATAAATATGCAGAAGGATATCCGGGAAAACGTTACTACGGCGGCTGTGAATTTCATGATCAGATCGAAAACCTGGCACGCGACAGGCTCTGCAAACTTTTCGGCGCAGAACACGCAAATGTCCAGCCTCACTCAGGCAGTCAGGCAAACGAAGCCGTCTACCTTTCATGTCTGAAACCGGGAGACAAGATCCTCAGTCAGAGCCTGAACAACGGCGGCCATCTTTCCCACGGCGATCCGGCAAACATGTCCGGCAAATTTTTCGACATCTCATTTTACGGTGTTGATTTTGACACTGAAATGCTCGACTACGGCGTTATTGAGGAACTCGCACGAAAGACCCGCCCCGACCTCATCGTCTGCGGCGCATCGGCATATCCGCGTGAGATCGACTTCAAGGCATTCGCGGAGATCGCGGAGGGTGTTGGCGCCCGGTCCATGGCGGATATCGCCCACATCTCCGGACTCTGCTGCACCGGCCTGCACAACTCCCCGGTCGGCGTCACCACATACACCACGTCTACGACCCATAAAACCCTCCGGGGACCACGCGGAGGCGTGATCATGTGCAATAAAGAGTATGCAAACTCGATCGACAAGGCAGTCTTTCCAGGCATGCAGGGCGGACCTCTTATGCACGTTATCGCCGCCAAAGCAGTGTGTTTCCGCGAAGCGCTCACCGAAGACTACAAAGAGTATGCAAAACAGGTCGTGAAAAACTGCAAAGTACTCGCCGCGACCATGGAAGACAACAACTTCCGGCTCGTCTCCGGCGGAACCGACAACCACCTTTGTCTGCTCGACCTCTCCGACCACAATATATCAGGTCAGCAGGCCGAGGTCGCTTTAGGAAAAGCCGGGATCACCGTCAACAAGAACACGATCCCGCGGCAGGCGCTCTCTCCCTTCGAGACATCGGGTATCCGGATCGGAACCCCGACCATCACCACCCGCGGAATGAAGGAGGATCAGTGTAAACAGATAGGAGACTGGATCGCCAAAGCCCTCAACCACATCGGGGATGAGAAGGTCCTTGCATCGGTCAAAGCTGAAGTCACGGCACTCTGTCTGAAATATCCGCTGTATCCTGAGATCCGGACCTTATAATGGAAGTCAGCATTAGAGGGATTGGCATCGGAGGTGCCAATCCGCCGCGGCTCATGGGTGTGCTGAACATCAGCCCGGAATCCTTTTTCTCAGACTCATTCACCCCGCTCGACCAGGTAACGACCCGTGTCGAAGAGATGATCAGGGCAGGCGCCGACATCATCGACATAGGGGCGCGAAGCACAGCTCTTACCGCGCCCCCCATATCTGTAGCCGAGGAAAAGGAACGCGTTATCCGCACGTTGCGGAATCTGGATGACTCCGGGGCCGTCTTTTCTCTTGATACGATGTATCCCGAGGTCCTTGAAGCAGCGCTCAGATATGATATATCTGCCGTGAACGATATCGGCGGACTTGCAAACGAACGGTATGCAAAGATCGCAGCGGACAGCGGTCTTCCGGTGATTGCCATGGCGGCGCACAAAATCCCCGGAGACCCAACCGACATCAGCTCCACGCATGAAGCCCTGAAAAAGATCATCCTGCGGGCGGAGAACTACGGGATCGATCAGCTCATTCTGGATCCGGGCGTGGGGAAGTGGGTGACGGAGCGGTCGAGCGAAGCGGACTGGGAACTTTGCCGGAGATTTTCGGAACTGAAAACATACGGTTTTCCTCTTCTCGCCGCCGTGTCCAGAAAGACGTTCATCGGTGACTGC
Source organism: Methanocorpusculum sp. GPch4 (assembly GCF_012062385.1). Taxonomy (NCBI): domain Archaea; kingdom Methanobacteriati; phylum Methanobacteriota; class Methanomicrobia; order Methanomicrobiales; family Methanocorpusculaceae; genus Methanocorpusculum; species Methanocorpusculum sp. GPch4. The sequence goes on from NZ_SIJA01000086.1 coordinate 47,643, forward strand.
CTGAATCAACCGCCGCATGAACGGCTGTACGGCTCTCTTGCTGTATTATATGGTCTGCTTACGGGAGGTGCGGATATCTGCCGCGTCCATGATGTCGGACCATCCCGCGATATCGTTAAAATATTTCAGATGATGCATCCTTAGGGAGAAAAGTATCTATCATAAAAAGACCCCAATTAGTAGTAACAATGTACTTCCACGCCCTGATTCCGTTCAAACCGGTCAACCCGAAGACGCGGCTTTCGTCTATTCTCACCCAGGAAGAGCGCGAAGAGTTTGCGAGGATAATGCTGGAAGATGTGATCCTCGCGGTCAGACGAACAGGATGCAGCGCCACACTCCTCTGCACATCGAAGTATGAGTGCCGGGATGCCCTCGTGGCAGTACGAAAAGAGGGGCTCAATGAAGCGATCAACTGGGCCCTTCCGCAGTTCCACTGCCCTTCCCTGATCATCATGTCGGATCTCCCGATGGTGACTCCGGGCAGTCTCCAGCGGGTCATCTCCACCAAAGCTGATATGGCGATCGTCCCGGGCCTCGGCGGCGGGACGAACGTGATCTTTGTTAAAAAGCCCGAGAAGTTCCATGTGGAATACTATGGATTCTCGTTCCGAAGGCATCTTCAGATCGCCGAGGAGCTCGAACTTACTGTTGAGATCATCGATTCCATGCGGATGTCAACTGACGTGGATGAACCGGCCGATCTGGTCGAACTGATGATCCACGGACACGGAAATGCCCGTGAATGGCTGTATGAGCACGGATTCACCCTCTCGGTAGAAGAGGGGAGAGTAAAGGTCCACCGGGATGGTAAGGAAGTTGTCTGATTTTATTGAAAAAGCAGAGGAGCTGGCTCTCTCCGGAAAGTTTGAGGAGGCACTCGCAAAATACGGCGAGGCGATCGGAGAGGACCCGGCCGATCCGCTCACGTATGTCGGAAAAGCCTCAATATTGAAAGCGCTTGGCCGATATGCTGAGTGTGCTGACTGTATGGACACAGCCATCCGGATCCTGCCAGAATGGAAAGGTGCGGATGTAGACAAAGCCTCAGACCTCGCCTCGATGCTGCTCGTCCTCAAGGCCGAGGCACAGCTGTATGCGGAAAAACCGGAAGAGGCGCTTCTCACAGTGGATGAAGCAGACAAAATCAGAGAAGCAGATGCGGCATCTCTGGTCGTTCGCGCCCAGGCATATGCCCAGCAGAAAAAATACGAGGAGGCGGGCAACTGTCTGTACCGTGCGGAGGAGTGGTGTTTTCTGCATGACGACGCAATGCTGACCCAGATCTGGCTTTCAAAAGTCCATATCGCAAAAGAGTCCGGCAAAGCTTTTGCTCCGCCGTATGCTGCCGAAGTGTACAAATCCGGGAACTGGCGAAAACCCGCGGGAACCGCAGAGGAACTGTTCGAGCGGGGAAACAATCTTCGCGGCGAAGGACTGCTCTACGATGCACTCAGATATTACGACGCCTGTCTTGCTGCCGGACCGGAAAACCGCGCACTCGTCCTGTTCTTTAAAGGGATCATCTTTGAACAGTTGAAAAACTTTACCGAAGCATACTCCATGTACTCGGATGCGTTGGCAGCCGGACCGGCACCAGAGGATGAGTTAAAGATCCGGGTAAGATGGATGAACGCAAAAAGCCTGCGTGTCTGAAATCCATCATCTTTTTTTTAACCGTTCGGTCGGAAAAGTAATACAAAAAATCGCTAAAAACAAAACGCCCAAGTCGGAATTCGAATCCGAGTCGCAGCCGTGACAGGGCTGCATGATAGGCCACTACACTACTTGGGCAACACGCCGCACGTCAATCCCGCACAATCAAAACGAAAGAAGAAGCGCCCAAGTCGGAATTCGAATCCGAGTCGCAGCCGTGACAGGGCTGCATGATAGGCCACTACACTACTTGGGCATTGATTGCGTCTTGAAAATGGTCCCGACTCCCGGATTCGAACCGGGGACATCGCGGTAGCCGCGCAGTACGCCCGCAGGCGTTAATTTCTTTCTACAGCCGCGCACTCTACCATCTGAGTTAAGTCGGGATTGACTGCTTTAACTAGAAGGATTTGTAAAAATATAAACATGCCGGTTTGAGAGATGTCTGGCCGCAGAGCATTCCCTTTTAATATCCGAAAAATCAAGAAAATAGACAATTGCAGAAGATGGGAATACCATGATAAACAAAGACGGATTTGCCATAGTGGGCTGTACAAAATGCAGAAGGATGCAGGTTGCCGATCTCTCGTATGCCACAAAGACCTGTGTTTGCGGAAACAAAATCGATCTTGCAAAAACAAAACTGCTTGCCGTCGTTTCATCGGCAGATGCAGCAGGCGAACTCCTCAGACACATGCAGACCGCAAAAAATTCCGGGTTCACCTCTGCGGACCGGTTCACCCAATCAGACAAAAAATAGATTAGTCAAAGGGTACTGCTTCAAGAGTTGATGCAAGCTCCCATATCCGTGTCCGTGCATGGATCGGCATATTTGAGTCATTGCTGACCTCATCGATCATCGAAAGGGCACTTGCGGCTCTCAGACCAATCGTCTTCTTCTCATCCTGGAGAACCTTCATCGTCTCATCGGCCACGCGGCGGATATTCCGCGGAATCGTTGAATCTTCACTCATTGCATGCAGCATCATAATGCACTGCCTGATCATATCTTCCGGATTTGCCATATTTAGCTCCCATCCCCAAAATCTGTAACTCATGTTATACCTCCGCAAAAATAAAGACTCCCTTTATTCTTGAGACATTATATACTCTGAAAACTAATCTGTTAGTACGAGAAAACCAGCCATGACAAAAAAACCCGAGGATATAATGACGGAGTATCTCCTAAACGGAGCCAAAATGCTCTCGGAACCCTGCCCCGTATGCGACGCTCCGCTGTTTGATGTGAAGGGAAAGAAGATGTGCGTGGTTTGTGCCAATACACCAAAAGAAGCGCCAGCGCAGAATACTTCTGAAGAAAAGATTCAGATGATCGTCCCGAAATATGCCGCCGCGGATCAGACCACGTCGCCTGCCCCGGAAAATATTCTCACAGGCTTGGATGACCTGATCCTCAAGCTCTGTACCCGTGCCGCCGCCGAGACGGAACCGGAACGCTGCCGCATCCTCATTGAGTGCATACGGACCGCCGCCGAAGCAAAAACCATACTCTCGAGATAATGAAGGTCGTCGGTGTTGTCGGATATCCCGCAAGCGGGAAAGGCGAATTCTCACTGATCGCCGATGAACTGGGGATACCGGTCATAGTTATGGGAGATATGATTAGGAGAAAGGTCATACAGGAAGAGCTCGCGTTGACCGATGAGAACATCGGAGCGGCCGCACGGAAACTCCGCAGCGAACTCGGTATGGACGCCGTGGCAATACTGACGGCAGAGGAAGTGCGAAAACTCAGTTCAGCTATCGTTGTTATCGACGGGATCAGGGGGGACGCCGAAGTTGCCTACTTCAGATCCGTGTTCAGCGACTTTTCGCTTCTCGCGATCACAGCCGGTTTTGAGACCCGCCTTTTGAGAATGCAGAACAGAGGAAGGAGCGATGACACCGCTACGCCGGAGACGCTTCGCTCCCGCGATGAACGGGAGGAATCATTCGGACTTGCCCGTGCCATATCACTGGCGGACATGCGGATCGAAAACGAATCGAGCCGCGATGAGTTCATTTCCCGGATCAGAAGTTATCTTGGGGGTCTGTCGTGAAGATCTTCTTTGCCTCCTCCTCAAAGGTGTGGGAAGATCCGTCATGGGTCGCGGAGATCGCGGAGGTAGGATTCGACGGATGGGAGATCTCGGCTGACGGAAACTACCGGCTGGACAAACCGGAGACGTTCTCTGCAGTCAGAAAAGTTTTCGAAGAAACCGGACTGGACGTCTCGGTCCACGCCCCGTTCAGCGACTTAAACCCGGCATCCATCAACATGCCGATCTGGGAGGAGACCGTCCGACAATTCACCGTCTGCATCGAACAGGCAGCACAGCTCACCGACACGGTGGTTCTCCATCCGGGGTATCTCTCCCCTGTGAGCAGATTCGACGGAGCTTCCGCGTGGAACAATCACAAAAAGGCATGCATCCGTCTTGGGGAGACTGCAGAGCGTGTCGGCGTTACGGCGTGTCTTGAAAATATGCCGAACCTTGATGACTTCTTCTGCCGGGATCCCTACGAACAGGAAGGATTTGTCGATGGTGTGCCCGGGATGGGACTCGTGCTTGACATCGGCCACGCCAACACGACAGGGAACCTGGATGAGTTCTGCAAGATCATTCTGCCTAAGGCGCATCATCTCCACATCCACGACAATCACGGGAAATACGATGAGCACCTCTCCCTTGGGAGCGGCACCATCAACTGGGATAAGATCATGCCGAGGATCGTGAAGGAATATAAGGGAAAGATCATCGTCGTCGAGGGACGCAACCCGAAAGAAGGGAAGAAAAGCCTCGAGTTTTTACGGAAGTGGATATAAATGGCCGGTGAAACACTCTTCGTGCATTTTCTCGGAACTGCGGGGGCTCTCCCGACGCCGCTTCGAAATCCTTCCTGCATCATGATCAGGCGCGGATCCGACACGCTCCTTTTTGACTGCGGAGAGGGAGCTCAGCAGCAGATGATGCGGCTGAAGACCGGATTTACCGTAAATGCCGTTTTTATAACCCACTGGCACGCCGACCATTATCTGGGCATATTCGGGCTCATCGAGACGATGGCATTCAATGGAAGGGCCGAACCGCTGACCCTTTACGGACCGCGGGGTATCGACTGGTTCGTGAATATCATCCATCAGCTGACGCCGAAGATCCCGTTTCAGCTTACGGCCGTCGAAGTATCCGACGGGGATGTGATGATCTTTGACGGCTACTCGGTAGCGGCATTCAAAACATTTCATGGAATGGAAAGTGTCGGCTATGTCCTGGAAGAGGACATGCGCCCGGGGAGGTTCGACCGGGAAGGCGCTATTGCTTTAGGCGTAAAACCCGGGCCGCTCTTCGGGAAACTCCAGAGAGGTTCGCCGGTCACTATTCAAAAAGACGGTGAGGAGGTGACCATCACCCCGGAGATGGTCATGGGAGAACGGCGCCGCGGTCGAAAAGTTGTGTACACCGGAGACACACGGCCGGTAAAAAACCAGCCTGATCTTTTGGGCGATGCGGATCTCCTGATCCATGAAGCGACCTTCGATGAAGAGGAGGGAAGAGAACGGGCGAAGGAGGCCTGGCATTCAACAGCGGGCGAAGCCGGACAGGTGGCGGCTCTTGTGAAGCCGAAGACCCTGGCGCTCGTACATTTCAGTTCGCGCTACATCACCGCTGCAAGCCACATCAGGGACGCAAAAGAGTTCTTCAGCGGAGAGATCATCGCGCCAAATGATCTGACCACCGTGGAGATCCCCTTCAGCGACGAATAACACAGATCCGCATACCGGCCCGGACAAAGGTGCCGGTTTCCCAATCTACTTAAGACGGGGGGGTAAAACAATACAGTAAGCGACAGCCCATGCCAGAACCGGACAGCAAAGAACCCCTGAATATTTACTCGAAAAACGGTACGGTGATAACCGTACGCAGTCCGATCAGAAACAAGATCCTCACCCTGCTTGCAGAGGAGGGGCCGGTCTCTTTTTCCCGGATCATGGAGTATACCGGGCTGTCAAAATCCACGGTGTCCGGGTATGTCTGTTCTCTGGAGATGAGGGAACTTATCTCAGTTGTGCCGGATCCGCGGGATGCCCGAAAGAAGACCTATGTGATCACCGCATCGCTTATCGGGGATATCACCCCAAGCACCCAGAACGGGACTTCCGATTTTCGCGAACTCATCAGACAGGCGTATGCAAAATACGATAAGATCGATTACAAAGAGATCCTCCCCCACATAATCAAGGTGGCTCTCGGTGAAGCGGGCATCAACATCGACCCGGTGATCATGCGCGGCGGGGAGATCCTGGGGCAGGCGGTCGCCGTTTATCTGGTCGCCGACACATTGGAAAAAACACTGGCGAACATCACCGAGTTTTGGAAACATTACGGATTTGGGGAGGTGAAGGTCCGATCCGCGGATCCTCTGCAGATCGAGGTCTATCACTGTTATGAATGCATGATCATGCCCAAGGACTCCGGGAAAAACTGTGCGATCTCCTGCGGTATGCTCAAAGCGATCTTTTCCGCGTTTTACAATGAAAAGATCAATGTGACCGAGATCCAGTGTATGACAGAAGGATATGACTGCTGCTGTATCGAGATCATACGGCCTGAACGGTGATCTCCGGTTTTTTGATCTCGGATAGAGTTTTCACCAGGCAACCGGTTTGACCGCACATACCTACTTGTCGACTTGTCAGATACTTGTCGAATCGTTTGACAACACAACAAACCCCATATCATCCTTTAAATCCAAAAATACCTTTAATTATAATAATAATTATTATATTTTACTATTTTACGCAAAAGAGAGAGAAAGGCCCGCAGTGTCTCTCTCCCGGCAAACCTGACCATCCGTTCCTCCCTCTTTCCACAC
>NZ_SIJA01000087.1:0-52248 GCF_012062385.1 Methanocorpusculum sp. GPch4
CGGGAAGAGCTTTTCTACATCGATGACGAACTGGGGCTCGAGGTTGTCGGCGAGTTCCTGGTCACCGGTAAATACACGGACGTAACAGTCGTCGGTAAGTCCCGGGTGGGTCTCGACCATGTGTTCCTGAACGACGGCGCCTCCGGGCATTGCGTGGTTCACGACGTGGAGATACTCGTTGATGGTTTCCGGAGTTACTTCTTTGCCAAGACGTTTCTGCAGGGTCTGGTGTGCCATATCCATTGATACAATGACAGTTCTGCGGATATCATCCCACATCTGCTGCATTGCGGCGTTGTTGACAAAGTGAAGGTCATCACCCTCAACGAAGGTTCCGGTGCCGGAAAGTTCGTAGGTCATCAGCTGACGCTGACCCATCGGAATACCACCAAGGTGGCAACGCTCTGGGTTGTACATGGAGATACCACGTTTTGCTTCGATCTTCTTGTTCTCTTCCATGAACTCCATCTTACGTGGAGACTGGCGAACACCGTTGAACTTATAGAACTCAGCGGTTTTGGACGTGGGGTCCTGCTTTGGGAACTTCTGCTTGAGTGCTTCAAGGAAAAGTTTCTGGGTCTTTTCTACTTTTGCCATATTACTCAGGCCTCCATGGGCATGAATCCGTACTTGGTACGAAGGGCGTGGATACGCTGGACATATGCGATGTACTCAGCGTCAGAGCGGTATGCACTCCCAACTAGCGAGTTGAAGATGGTAGTGTGCTCTTTGAGCCAGCCTGCATCCATCGGTTTGCCGACGGCAACTTTGCGGTCAAGTGGAACACCGACCTGATCTTTGATGTACTTTACAATGCCGTCTTTGTCGAGGATACAACGCTGAAGCATATCGAACATCATTCCGTTCTCTGCGAGACGGAGAGAGTGTCCATGCACAGTTGCACCGCGAATACCGGTGGTTGCCGGGTCGAAGATGGCGGACTCGATAAGCTCGCGTGCGTATCCTTCAAGGTCACGCTCACGGCACTCGACGATCTGACGACCGGAAAGAGTTCCCGGGTCAATACCCCGGAAGCGGTAGCATTCGAGGTAGGTTCTCTGGTAAGGCTGACAGGGTGCATTCTGCATAGAGTCAGTGAACTGGATGTATCTTACACGGTCACCTGCTTTCGCTCCTTCAGTCGGTTTAACGAGCTTCCGGATCGGGCAGTCAGGTTCTCCCTGTTCTGCGAGTGGTGGGTGTGCGGACGGGTATGCCTGTCCTGGTGCACGGTGTCCTAAGATAAGGACAATGTCCTCATCGGTGACGCTGCGAATCTTTTCGAGCTTTACGTTCGGGTTCATCTGGTTGCGGCGGTTTGCTGCAACTTTTGAAGTTCCCGGACCATACTGTGGTTTGTATGCCATAGTTTGTTCACCTAGTTTGTAGATTTAATAATTCTGAGTACTTCATGAATGACATCTGACATAGCCACACGACTTGGCGTCTGTCCCCGGGTTATCCCGGTAACAAGTCCCATTACCGTGCCTTTGGTCCGAATGTCATCTGGTTTTGGCATTACGTATGCGGTCTTAACACCGGCTTTTGCAAAATCCTCATAATCAACCGGAGCCTGGCAGACGACAACAGCATTTACGCTGCATTCCTGCAGGATCTTTCTTGATTTGTGGACCACATGAGACCGTATGTTTCCGTGGTGAAGAACGGCAACTTTGTGACGTTCTATCTGTTCTATCTCGCGATCGAGAATTCCGAAATTTGAGCCGAGTGCTACCCCGCCGATATCCGCATCAGGTGGAACTCCGCTGCCTGCGTTCAGCACCAAGGTACTTACGCTGTATTCGATCCCCTGCTGCCGCAGTGCTGACGTAATATCGCAGACAGGTTTTGTAATATGTCTCCGGCCTGGAGACATGCCCACGATGATAACATCAGGATTTTTACATTCAGAGATGGTTCCCCTCTGAGCAAGAGATCCCCCCTTGCCCATACCCATACTCTGTCTGCAGTCGACGAGTTGTGTTACACGACCAAGCGGCATTTTTATTTTGTTCCCTGAAGGATGATAGGGCGCTGTTTGCTTTTTGGATCGCTCATTCCGAGAATTCGTTTGTCATCGACAATACCGTATTTAGCATAGTCGGTGGTAGTCATGTTCGACCGCATATAGGTACCTTCGGTGATACCATACGGGAATTTGTCAGCGAAGACCTCATCACATGCCGCCTTGACAAGCGGAATCACAGAAGCATCTTCCAATTCAAGAAGAATTGCACCGACCTGAACGTGGAGAAGATAATCTTCACCGCAGACTTTTATGATGCGCCGATGCGAGTTGTCATTGATCTCGCCTCTGGCCGGACCGTAAGGTACGGTAGCCGGAAGGTTTGGACCATTGAGGACCAGACGGCGTATCCCATCTATTGCGCAGATTTTATCGAGAAGAATCTCGGTAGTTTCCGGATTCAGAAATCTCGTGGGGACGATTCTTAGTTGTGGATATGTTGTTTCTGTCATTCTAGTTCCTTTCCGCCTAAGCGGAAATCAGTACAGGTTTAAACTGCTTTTGCAATTGCCTGGAGCGGGTGGGCGAACTCATCGATCTGACCGAAGGTCTCACCATAGATCTTGGCGGTTCCTTCCGGAGAGAACATCTGAGTACCTGCATCAAGTGCACATGCTGCAACGATACAAGGCATACCGACACCTGCTGCGTGGCGGGTAACGACGTGGTTTCCGTTGAAGATACCAGGTCCTCCTCCACCATAGATGGAGTGGCTGAAGAAGGAGAAACCGACTGCAACACCCATCGTTCTTCCGAAGTCAGATCCCGGAAGTCCGGTTTCGTGTTCGATAAGGTCGTTGAAGTACAGTAAGGTCGAGGATACTGCCTGGGCGAAACGTCCGGCACCACAGTTTACCATGGTTGCTGCAAGCGTTCCGGCAGAGGTGTATGCGTTCCAAAGCATTGGGTCTTTGGTCTCGTAGGGTTTGAAGTAGCCGCCTTTTGCTGCTGCACCCTGTTTGATGACTTTATCTTCGACTGCACGCTCGACTAAGGACTGGACAACAGTACCGACAGTTCCCGTCTGGCCGTTCTCTTTTACAAGATCGTAGACGATGTTGTTGGCGTTGAGACCCTGGTAGGCGAGCAGTAAGAGCTGTGCACGCTCGAATGGACCGATAGCGGCACCCATTTCGAACTCTCCTGCCTGTTCAAAGACAGAAGTAAGTGCTGCGCCCTGCATTGCATTACGGTGGGTGATCATCACAGACTGGTTTGCCGGGATGTTACGAAGTGCATATCCAAGAGACTCGTTGTTCTGCGGGATGGACATGATCATGGAGCAAGCGCCGCCTGCCATATCCATAGTGACCGGGTAGGTACCGTATGCTGCTGCTTTGACAGTGTTTGCGTTGAACATGTCAACGTTGAACTGCTCAACAACTGCGTAGGTCGTTGCTGCTGCTACAGAGGTAAGAGCTGCATCGTAGGTCGCAGCTGCTGCAATACGTGCCGAGGGCACTTTGACGAGCAGAAGTTTTCCGCCGTTGTAGCGTTTGATCACTGTGTCGTCGCCTGCTTCAACAGAGACGTACTCTTTGATCTTTGCTTCGATAGCGTCGATGTTGCCGACGATATCAAGGTTGAGTTCACGGCCGAGGATCTGCTGGTGCTTACCGATCTTACCGGTCTTTAAAGCCTCCTGCATACCGCCGAGGTTGACTGCGACGGTCCTCTTGGTGTCGTCGATGATTTTCTTTACTGCCGGGTTAACCAGCGGGCTGATCTTTTCGAGTGCGACATTGCTCTTTAAGAGCTTGCCGTTGTCGTCGTAAAGGTCGATTACATCTTTGTATTTTGCCATAATTTTTCCTCTTTTGTAAGGTGATTGGATTGGCTGTTTTACCGTTACTTATACTGAAAATACCTGCTTGTTACTGAATAGAAACGCTGATGGTCAGTGACGGTTGCTTTTTTCACGTCCACGGCCCGGTTTTTGCAAACCTACAGGCCAGGCAGATAGCCATTGTCTGGATATCCGCCCCCTCTCGGGACATTTACACTGTTTCTTTGTGTCGGGATATAAGTATTATCTTTAGAAGAGAGATTAAGTGATTTAGTGTACATTCCTGATATTTTGACGAATTTTGCCAGTCAGAGCATATTTCAAGGGTGTTTTCATTCACAGGGATTTTTTACGTGCGTGAAAAAGTACATTTGTAATACTTTATTTGCTCAATTAGTTCTCTGCGTGATATTTCAGTATGCGCCCTAGAAATTTGCAGAAATCATCATCCTTTACAACGATCCCGGATGAACTTTTTTCACCCCTCACACCCAACCATAGTATCACAATGATAAGGTTTGCAGTAATAGGACACAAAGCAGTCACAACACCCGACTTCTCACTAAACGACATGCCGGGAGGAGCCGGACGGATGGATGTTTTATGCAGATGCATCAACGCCTCGTTTTTTCTCAGCCATGACCTGCGGCGAAACACCGAATGTTTTCTTATCCTGAAAGGAGGAGAACAGGCCGACCCTGAGAACACAGTCACCCTCCGGTTTTCCGGTGAAAAGATCAAATCCCTCAACCCCGACGAACGAAGTGCCGGTGCACTGATCAAAAAAGCACTCGTAACTATTCCTGAGGAGGAATACCAGCGGGCAGCTCCCGGAATATCCATCAGAAAAAGCGGACTTTCCAAACTTCTTCAAGAACACCCCTTCGCCGTCCTTGATGAAAACGGCGAAGACATCCGAACAGCAAAAATCCTTCCGGAAAATTTCATATTGAGTGATCATCAGAACTTCACCGAAGAAGAAATGGACCTTATCAAAGACCTCCCGAAATACTCAGTCGGCCCCCGTGTCCTCCATGCAGATCACACGATCACCGTAATCTTAAACGAGTTTGACCGCCGTGGAGAACAAGCCTAAATGGTTTCCCATCCAATATAACAGAATCAAATGCTTGAACTCGTCAACACCATATTAGAGTACGGCGATATCTGCGATCACTGCCTTGGCCGGCTGTTCGCAAAAAAATCATTCGGACTCACCAACGAAGAGCGGGGCCGTTCCCTTCGGATAGCTCATGCCCTTGCGTATAATATCCCCTACAAACCCTATGAAAAAGGAACCTGCTGGGTCTGCAACGACTTATTCGATACGATTCCCTACTGGGCTGAGAAAGCAGCAGCAGCCGTACAAGGAATCGACCACGAGACATTCGTCATAGGCACCCGCGTTCCCCCGATGATGGCTGAATCAGAAGAGATGCTCTGGTCCGACCTTTCACTCGAAAACCCCGAACCCCTCAAATCCGAGATGAACCGTGAAGTCGGAAAAGCAGTTTCCGCTCTCACCGGCAAACGCGGGAATCCGAAAAATCCCGAGGTCACCATCGTTTTGAATATTGCCGACGACTGTGTCGAAGTCCAGATCGCCTCATTATACTTCTACGGCAGGTATCTGAAATATGAACGCGGGATCCCGCAGACCCACTGGGACTGCCGCGCATGCAAAGGGAGAGGGTGCGAAATCTGCAGCTTTACCGGCAAACAATACCCCACATCAGTGGAAGAACTCATTGCAGAAGTCCCAAAACAGATTTTCGAAAGTGACTGCGGGGTCCTGCACGGAGCGGGAAGAGAAGACATCGACGCAGTCATGATCGGGACCGGAAGACCCTTTGTTATGGAGATGCAGAACCCGAAAAAGCGGACATATGACATAAAAGAACTGGAAAAAGCGATAAACGAGTCTGCAAACCCCAGAGTAGGGGTCGTCCTTGAAAGCTGGTCCGACAAAAAAACCGTGGAAATGCTTAAATCAAACAAAGGGCATAAAACATACAGGATTCTAGTCTCAATAGATGACAGTATCTCTCTGGAAAATGTTCAGAATGCCGTATCCAAGCTCAAAGGAGCCTGGATTGATCAGCGCACGCCTGAACGGGTCTCGCACAGACGTGCAGACCTCGTTCGAAAGAGACAGGTCATTGACATAGGAGTTCTTGGTGTGGAAAACGGCCTTTACCGGCTTGAAGTGCTCGGTGAAGGCGGCCTCTACATCAAAGAGCTCGTATCAGGAGACGGGGGTCGAACGACCCCCAGTCTTGCTGAAATCCTCGCCGTTCCGGCTAAAGTCGTCGAATTAGACGTGGTGCAGGTCGACGGATTACCAAATATTGGAGATGAGTAAACATGGCAAAGCACAATGGAATTAAAAAACGAACAAGATATAAGTTACAGAAAACCCTGCGCACCCGCGGAATGCCCAACGTGACCAAGATCATTCAGAACTTCGACGAAGGACAGAAAGTTCACCTTGTCTTAGACTCAAGCGTTCAGAAAGGACAGCCCCACCCGAGATTCCACGGCAAGACCGGAACGATCATCGGCAAGAGAGGCAGAGCCTGGCTCCTTGAGATCAAAGACGGCAATGCAACCAAAACAGTCATTGCAAGACCGCAGCACCTCACGGCGCAGAAATATAATTAACCCCCAAATACTTATTTTACATTTATCAGGAGTCTCGCATGAAAGTAAAGAAAATTATCAGTGAAGATATGATGACCCTTCCGGAGCTTCGCGTAGAACTTATTGCTATCCGCGAAAAACGCTCGGTTGGAGAACTGGATGATGAACCATCCCGGAGCATATCATACGAACTGCGTAAGAGTATTGACCATGCAGACAGTCTCAGTAAATGCAGTGTTGAAACGGCAAAGTCACTCCTTGTTGACCTTGCCTCAATGGAAAAAACGAAACCGGAGATCGCCTGCAGGATCGTCAACATTATGCCGCAGAGCCGTGATGAGATCAGAGCGATCTATGCAAAAGAGCGGTTCACCCTTCTTCCAGAAGATTTAGATCAGATTCTTGACACTCTGCACAAATACGAGTGAGTGGTAGCGATGCCGCCAAAGACTGAGAGGACCGATAAAAAGGAAGTCGAAGCTGTAGTCCTTGACTATCTTCAGTGGGGATATGCAAGCGACAGACGTCCGTTGAATCAGCGCGAGTCGATTATTATCGCAGTCGGCACTGACCAGTTCAAACTTCTCGAACTCATCGCAAAAAAAGACGTCGCGATCAATCTGCACGACAAAGTCTACATCGGCGAAGAGGAGAGAAAACATGTCGAGCGGGTAAAACGCCGGTTGTCGTACGACGAACTGACGCCGACCGCGAAAGGCGAGCTTGAGCCGGTAGTTGAAAAGATCATTGCAGCGTCTGAAGGCAGGTTCGTGGAGTTCTACAACACCGCTGTTCCCATCAGCCTCAAGATGCATATGTTAAATCTCCTCCCCGGATTCGGAAAGAAAACCCTTACCGACACCCTGGAAGAACGCCAGAAAAAACCGTTTGAGAGCTTCGAGAACATCCGCACCCGGGTCAAGACCCTCCAGAAACCGGAGAAGTTTATCCGTGAACGGATCATGCTCGAACTTGAGAATCCGGAAGAGAAGTATCATCTCTTTACCTCAAAATAATCTTTTTTATGAAAGCGCCAAAGGATCAGCATTTTCTGATTGATACAGACGCCGTAGATTTTATCGCCGGGTCGGTCCCGATCCAGGGACGAAAGGTGCTTGAAGTAGGGCCGGGCGGAGGAGTCCTGACAGCGGCTCTTCTCGAACGGGGAGCAAATGTCAGAGCGGTCGAACTGGACGGAACGCTTCTCCCAAACCTTGAACAGCGGTTCAAAGATGAACTCGCTTCAGGTCAGCTGACCATAACCCGGGGCGATGCTTCCAGAGTTGACCTCCCGGATTTTGATCTGGTGATCGCAAATCTGCCCTACTCCATCTCATCGAAGATCACGTTCCGGCTCCTCGAAACCGGATTCGAGACAGCTGTTCTGATGTATCAGTGGGAGTTTGCAAAACGCATGGTGTCCCCGCCTGGCGACGGAGAGTACGGCAGACTTTCCGTAATGGTGCAGACCTATGCGGATGTGGAGCTCATCCTCAAACTTCCGCCCCGGGCGTTCAGCCCCCCGCCGGAAGTCGATTCAGCAGTAGTAAAGATCATCCCGCGTGAACCCCCGGTCAAAATACTGAACCGCGAGGTCCATGCAGTTCTCGTTCGCGAACTCTTCTCCCACCGGAGAAAAACCATCCAGAACGGACTCAAAGGAATGAAAAGCATCTACGGTGAAGAGATCATAACAAAACTCATCGGCAGTCTACCAAAAGATCTCACAGGCAAACGCCCCGAGAAGCTTTCTATTCTGGATTTCATTGAGCTTGCCAACCGGCTAAGTGATCTGATATAATGGATATCGACAGGACCCAGATCTATTTTCCCTCTGACGATACGTATCTCCTGATAAAAGCAGCACTCGCCGAAGTAAAGCCGGCCGACCGGGTCCTTGAGATCGGAACCGGATCGGGGGCAGTGGCAAAATCCGTAAAAGAAGTAACGCCGGATGTCCTCGCAGTCGAAATAAATCCCCACGCGGCAAAATATGCACACGAAGTAAACGGTATCGAGGTCATCAGAGGGGATCTCTTTGATCCGATCTGCGGAGAGTTCGATCTGATCTTATTCAATGCACCCTATCTTCCGACGGATCCGGAAGAGCGGCTTGACGACTGGCTTGAGTATGCTCTTGACGGAGGGCCGACCGGCCGGGAGGTCGTTGAGCGGTTTATCCGCGAAGCACCCCCTCACCTTTCAACATTCGGACGGATCCTCCTTCTCATCTCCTCCCTTACCGGGATCGATGACGTCCTGAAGATCTGTCATACAGAAGCATTGATCGCTCTCGTGACGGCAGAAGAACGGCAGGAAGACGGGGAGATCCTGTATGTTCTCCGGATCTCGCGGGATCTGTGTTCTCTTTGCAAAACCTAATTAATCCATGAATCCCCAATGTAGAATATGTCTCGTATATTATCAGAACACGATATAGCCCTTCTTTTAAAACTCGCACCCGAGTGTGATACACTTGTCTGCGGAAAATCAGAAACAGCGTTTCGCTCGATCCTCCCGCCGGTAGCCAACCATTATGCAAAGGATGCGGATGATTTCGCAGCACGGCTGAACAGGCTCACGGAGGAGGAGTTTATTTCGCTCATCGAACTCATCCGGATCGGAAAAGAAGGAGTGGCATGTCTGCCGGCCGAGTGTGCCGAAGTTCTGATCGAACAGGCGATGCGCCGTGCCGGAGCAGATGCTGCAAATGAATTATATGCACTCTACGAACTTGGCAATCAGTGCCAATAATTTTTTTACCACATTGCAATACTTTTTATCCCCGGAAATGAGTAAGAAGATACTATGGATAAAAAACAGGATCTTACTCATGAAAACGGAGCGCCGGTAGCCGACAACCTGAACTCGCTCACTGCAGGACCCCGCGGACCATTGATGCTCCAGGATCTGTGGTTTCTGGAAAAACTTGCACATTTCGATCGGGAAGTCATCCCGGAAAGACGTATGCATGCAAAAGGTTCCGGAGCGTTCGGCACCTTTACCGTGACCGCTGACGTGGAAAAATACACCAAAGCAAAAGTTTTCGAGAAAGGAAAAAAGACCGAGGTCTTTGTCCGGTTTTCTACCGTGGCAGGCGAGAGGGGAGCTGCCGATGCAGAGCGCGATATCCGGGGATTTGCGATCAAATTCTATACCGAAGAAGGAAACTGGGATCTTGTCGGCAACAACACGCCGGTCTTTTTTATCAGAGACCCTCTGCAGTTTCCCGATCTGAACCATGCCGTAAAACGTGATCCTAAAACGAACATGCGTTCCGCGCAGAACAACTGGGACTTCTGGACCTCGCTTCCGGAAGCGCTCCATCAGGTAACGATCGTCATGTCTGATCGGGGGATCCCGGCAAGTTACCGGCACATGCACGGGTTTGGCAGCCATACCTACAGTCTGATCAATGCCGAAGGGAAGCGGGTATGGGTCAAGTATCATTTCAAGACCCAGCAGGGGATCAAAAATATCACCGACCAGGAAGCGGAAATCCTCGTAGGCAAAGACCGGGAAAGTAATCAGAGGGATCTCTTTGAAGCGATCGAACGAAAAGAGTTCCCGAGATGGAAGATGTACTTCCAGATCATGACAGAAGAGGAGGCGAGAGTCAGAAAAGAAAATCCGTTCGACATCTCCAAAGTCTGGAGTCACAAAGAGTATCCGATGATAGAAGTCGGTGTGCTTGAACTGAACAGAAATCCGGAGAACTACTTTGCCGATGTGGAGCAGGCGGCGTTCAATCCGGCAAACATCGTTCCGGGAGTCGGCCTTTCGCCGGATAAACTCCTGCAGGGCAGACTGTTTTCCTACGGCGATGCGCAGCGTTACCGGTTAGGCGTGAATCATTCGCTGATCCCGGTCAACCGTCCGAAAGTCGACGTCCATGCATTCCATCGGGACGGACTTATGCGGGTGGATGGAAACTACGGAGCTGCCAAAGGGTATGTGCCAAACAGTTATGATGAGTGGAAACAGCAGGAGGCATACCGTGACCCGTCGCTGAAACTTTCCGGGGATATGGACAGGTATGAACAAAAAGATGATGAGAATGACGACTGTTTCTACCAGCCGGGCGATCTGTACCGTCTGATGACGGAGGATAAAAAACAGGTCCTGATCGAAAACACCGCACGAAACATGGAGGGCGTAACGGAGAACATCAAATACCGACACGCAGCCCACTGTTATCTTGCAGATCCGGATTACGGGACGAGGTTTGCAAAACTCTGCGGTCTTGATCTGAATAAAGTTGTCTCCCTCTCAAAAATGAGCCATGCGGAGAGGATGGAAAATACAAAAAGGTAGAGGATCTCCTCACTCTTTTTTCTTTTTTACGATAGCAGGTCCTTTTCCGGCGCCGGGGATGTCCGTGTCGATGTCAACAGTGATCCCGATCAAAAACGCGTTCATTCGGTCGATCGCTTCACGGTTTCTGGTATCGGCCGCAGCAGCTCTCTGATAACACAAATATGCTGTATCCCGCTCGTTTCGAAGGTCATACACCTTGCCAAGTTCAACAAGGGCACGGCTGTCTTTTGGATTGTCGGCAACGTAATTGCCAAGCATCGACAGTGCCTCGTCATATTTTCCGGCACGTCTGAGATCGACAGCGGTCTCGATGAGGGTGTGCGGATCACCGGATGACGATGTGCGTCTGGATCCGGATTCGCCGGGACCGGAGGTATTCTGCTGTTTTCGCTTCGGCGGAGGGATATACTGGGAAGCTTCGCGTTTTTTGCGCTCGACACGGTCCTCCATCTCTTTGTTCGCCCGGCGGGGAGGTTTGGGCAGCTCAGGCTCTGCTGATTCACGGCGGAGTTTTCTGGATCCTGCTTTTTTCCGCCGTTCATCCTCATGGACATGCTTGTCGGCTGCATGGATCTCCTTCTTTTTGGCAACCCAGGCCGGCTCGGAGGCGGGTTTAGCGGAAGCCTTTTTGTCGCCGATCCAGGCGGCTTCCTTTTTCTCCGTCGAACGGCGGTCGGTCCGGCGCTTTTCCTTTTCCCGTTCGTCGTCCATACAGGAAAGTTCAGCGATCATTTCCAGGGGATCATCCATCACGCGAACGAGTTTGTCGATCTCCAATAACCGCTCCATACCGATGAAGTGTTCGGCCATGATCTTTCCAAGCTGGGAAAGTTCCAGGACCCCGCCGGATTTCCTGACGAGTTTGTGTTTGATAAGTTCCGCAAGGGGATCATCACCCACGCCTACCATGGTGTTTCCAACGGCGATGATATCTGCTTCACGTCCGCGGCAGACGATCGCATTGGCGGCAAACTCTTCAGATGTCTCCTCGATGTCATACACCGGCGAGACCTCTTCCATATCTCCTTTGAGAAGCTGGATGGCCACCTCCTCCTCGGTGAGTTTGGTTTCACGCGAATACGAGGCCCCGGGCTCGGCGAGGACGACAACTCTGCCAAGATCATGGAAGTCAGGCCGGCCGGCACGTCCCATCATCTGATGGAACTCCTGAACGGAGAGCCAGTCGATTCCCATCGCGAGAGCATCGAAGATCACCTGGCTTGCCGGGAAATCCACGCCGGCTGCGAGTGCCGCAGTAGTGACAACACAGGCAAGTTTTCCCTCTTCGAACTGCCGTTCAACTGCCCGGCGTTCCTGGGACGTAAGTCCGGCGTGATACGGAGCGGCGGTCCCTCCTATCGCCTCGGCTACGGTATGACACCTGCTCCGGGCATTCGTGAACACGATCGTCTGCCCTTTGAATCCTTTCGAAGAGGTTTTGTTGAACTCCTCAAAGACCAGTTTTTTGATGAACGGGATCTTTCCGTCTTTTTCTGTGAAGATCAGATGGCGTTCCAGAGCCACCGGACGGTCTGCATACGATACAAGAGCAGCATTCAGTTTTTTTGCGAGAAGGTTGGGTGAACCGATCGTTGCCGAAAGATAGAGGAACTGGGCTTTTGGAGCGATATATTTCAGCCGTGCAATCAGTCCGTCGAGACGGTGACCCCGTTCGGGATCCTCGAGCATCTGGACCTCGTCGATAACGACCGTGCCAATATTGCTGACCGGCATGCCCTTTCTCAGAAGATTGTCCATACCTTCGTAGGTTCCGACAACGATCCCTCCGCCTGCACCGCGGTTTCCAATAGGACGGGTCTCCGGCAGATTCACCCGGGAGACACCGGTCATTATCGAGGTCTGGGTTATGGTCTTGTATTTTTCTGAGAATCGGTCATACTTCTGATTGGCAAGAGCGACGAGTGGAACGAGAAACAGCATTCTTCCGCGCTTCTCGAGATAATTTTTCAGCCCGGCCATCTCACCGATGAACGTCTTCCCGCTTGCCGTCGCGGCGACAACGAGGAGATCTTTTCCATACAAAAGTCCCGACTCGACCGCACG
The DNA here is from genome assembly GCF_012062385.1 of Methanocorpusculum sp. GPch4. NCBI lineage: Archaea > Methanobacteriati > Methanobacteriota > Methanomicrobia > Methanomicrobiales > Methanocorpusculaceae > Methanocorpusculum > Methanocorpusculum sp. GPch4. The sequence goes on from NZ_SIJA01000087.1 coordinate 12,834, forward strand.
CTGCTGGGCAGGCATGAGTGTCTCAACACCGCACCGTTCAATAAATTCCCGGGGAAGCGGCAGGTTTTCGATACGTTCGGTCGGCGTCTGATCATGCGCCTCGAGCCGGTCGAACATCGTCTTTTTGGTGTCGAGCGACTCAGGCTGAAGGATCGCAAGCACCATATCCAGATCACGATACTCTTCGAGAAGATTTTCGATATGGAGCTGGGTTCGTTTTCCAAGATGTTTGATGTGACCGAGTTCACGGCGGAGCTCACGCTTTGCGCAGTCAAGGCAGACAAACTCCTGCCCGCATCTGATCCTGGTCTCTTCGGTAAGGGGGGTGATCCGGTCGTCAAAAAGACAGGTCCGGCAAAGTGTCGTTGTTTCCCAGGATAACTGCATGCCTCTGAGAAAATCCTGGAATTCCGGCAGGGTCTGGGTGAGTTTAATCGGACCGTTCCCCCGAAGTACCGTGATGAACTCTTTTGTGGGCGTCTTCTCGACGTGGGAAGTCCCGGGTCTTCTGACAAAAAACTCAGACGGACGCATGCCTTTTGAGGTCTCTTCGAGTTCGACGGTACCTACATGTTTTATTCTGCCTGCCTTTGCGTCGTCACAAAAATAGACTTTATACCCTTTTTTCCAGGGCTGAACGATGGTCGTCACGTTATTCAGTCACCAGTTCGTGGATCGTATAGGAAAGACCCGCAGTTTCCAGACGTTTCAGGAAATCGGTGAACTCCTCGTCAACGATCAGGATCAGGCAGCGCATCCCGTGGAATGCCGCCTCAACAGCCCCTTCCCGCGCCCCGAAGAACATATCCGGCGTTAGGCCTGAATTTTTACAGGCAAGATAGGCCTCAAGTCCGACGGCTGCGATGATATCCGCATTCTTTGCAAGAGAGAGGAATTTTTCCGTCGAAACCATCTTTGAGCCGCCGCGTTCGATGCGCGGAACTTTGGCAACGTCCACTTTTCCTTCCGTGTGTTCGATGATGCCGGCAAGTCGGGCTACGCCGACGTCCATTCCTTCCGATGCATCGGCCGTGACCATTCCCATTGCCGTCTGAGGGCGTTTGCCCGCATACAGCCAGCCGGATTTCATGTACACGCCGACCGAGTCGCCTGCTTTCAGATCGGAATCGGCGATAGCGGCCCAGGTCACGACCTGATGGATGATGTCACGGCGAACATGCCGGGCGTAGGATTCCAGGATCTCCGCATTGTTCAGGACCCACTCGACCCCTTTGTGGGTGACATAATACCGCCCTCTCCCTTCAGCGCTGATGTACCCCTCTTCGGCGAGGTCACGAACGTATTCAGATATTGCCTGGGGGGTGACGCCGAGCTTTTCCGCGATCTCCTGCTGGCGGATCGACGGCTGGTGCTCGGCAACCTCGACTAAGACCTGGAATCTGGTCGTTTCACGTTTACTGCGAAGGATGTTGGTTAATGGATCATCAGGCATGGTATATCTCCTATTCTGTAGTATGGGCGCTCCACAAAGAAAATATGTGGGGCACAAAACCCTACACTTATATTGTCTGTGATTCTATAATCCTTTTTGAGAGGGATTGATGAAGTCAGGTAAAATAATCCTGCGCGGAATCGTGCAGGGAGTGGGGTTCCGCCCGTTTGTCTATGCGCTGGCACAATGCTACGAAATGTGCGGAACGGTCATCAATCACGGAAGTGAAGTGGAGATCGATGCCGGCGGGGAAAATTTCGATGAGTTCTCCCGTGAAGTGGCAAAAGGGCCCAAGATGGCGGTCATCGATTCGGTATCGGTCCAACCTCTGCCTGACTGGATCCCGCCAAAAGGATTTTTTATTCTGAAAAGTCAGGACGGGGCGAGGACGGGATTTGTTCCGGCTGATATTGCGACCTGCGAAAACTGTCTGCACGATATTATGGACCCGGAAAGCAGATACTTCGGTTACTGGGCAACGTCATGTACCGACTGCGGACCAAGATACAGCATAATAAAATCCGTTCCCTACGACCGGGAACGAACAAGCATGGATGAATTTCCTGTATGCAAAGCATGTCTGAACGATTACGAAGACCCGGGAAACAGAAGACATCATGCCCAGACGATCGCCTGCACAGAATGCGGACCGAAACTTTCTCTCCTGAAAGGATCCGGAGAGCTTGTGCAGACGGCCGATCCGATAGCCGCCGCAGCAGAGCTGCTGGATGCGGGAAATATTGTTGCCGTCAGAGGGGTTGGGGGATTTCATATCTGCTGTGTTGAAAAAACGGCAGAACGCCTGAAACAAAATCTCGGACGGCCGAACCAGTCGCTCGCCGTGATGATGAAACCGGAAACGATTCGGGAGTTTGTGGTCGAACCGACAAAAGATGAGTGGGAACTTCTGAACGGACCTGTCCATCCAATCATGGTCCTTGACAAGCTTGATCCGGAGTCACATGGGTCCCTGTCGAGCCTGCATAATCTCGGGATCATGCTGCCGTACACCGGACTTCACCATCTGCTTTTTGCAAAACTCAGGTCCCCTCTTCTGGTAATGACGAGTGCGAATTCTCCGGGAACACCGATGATCACCGAAACGAAAACCATCATCGAAAAGATGGGGCGGGTCGCGGATTATATTCTCACCCACGGCCGGGAGATCGTGAACCGGTGCGATGATTCTGTCGTTCGGGACGGGTATCTGATTCGAATGTCACGGGGATTTGCCCCGCTCAGAACCAGAATGGATCTCGGGGACAGGCAGATCCTCGGGGTAGGCCCGGAACTGAACGCGAATGCAACGATCTATAAGGGCGGATTTCTGATAACTTCGCCGCATATCGGAAACATCAGAAACCCCCCGACCGTGGCATATTTAGAGGAGACGATCGAAAAACTGACCAGTCTTACCGGATCGGTTCCCGAAATCATTGCTCACGACCTCCATCCGCAATTCCTGAGCACGCGGGTCGCTCAGGAACTCGCCGAACGATACGGGGCAACCCTATGCCCGGTCCAGCATCACTGCGCACATATCGCCTCGGTGACCACCGGAGAGGTCGTGGGTATCGCGATCGACGGTGTCGGCTATGGGGACGATGCGACCATCTGGGGAGGGGAGATCCTTGCAGGATCGCCGGCAAACGGATACATCCGAACCGGCCATCTCGAACCGGTCATGATGCCCGGAGGGGACCTCGCAACAAAATTCCCGGAGAGAATGCTCTACGGCATTCTTCCAACAGAAGAGACCCTGGCACTTCTCCAAAGCAGAGGATGGAACGACACGGCTCTCAGGATCCTTTCCCAGCAGACAGCTAAGCGTTTCAATACTCCCGTCACGACCTCGACGGGCCGGGTTCTGGACGCAGCGGCGGCATTACTCGGGATCTGCCGGGAACGGACCTACGACGGCGAACCGTCAATGATGCTGGAAGCATATGCAGCACGAGGCGTTGCCCAGCCGATGGAGATCACTATCGAATCACGGGATGGGAGGGATGTTCTGTCGACCCCGGCCCTTTTACGCGAAGGAATGGAGATGATGAGCGAGGGGATCTGTGCAGAAGATATTGCAGCTTCGATACAAACCTCGCTCGCGAAAGGAATAGCAGAGCTGGCACTTGCAGGCGTGGAAAAAACCGGGATACGCAAAGCAGCGCTCTCCGGAGGGGTCGCGATCAACCGCCAGATCAGGGAGACGATCATTTTGACCCTGCGTGAATCGGGCGTTTCATGCCTGACAAATCCCCGCTATCCGTTAGGTGACGGATGTATCTCCTGCGGACAGGTAATCACCGCCGGAATCCTCGCAAAAGAGGGACGCATATGACGTCATGCAGATTACATGACTCATGGACAGCAATCGAACTGCGGATCACCCATCAGATCCAGTTTTATAATTTTCTCGACCCGGCGCCGAATGATGAAAAGGAGATCAATCAGGCAACAGAAACATATATCATGGACTCCCTTGAGGACATGCCGAATGATAAACGCAGTTCTGCCAAGATCATTTTATATCTGGAACGGACACTTTACGATGATGAGGAGATCCGGGCCGATATGGAACAGGCGATCCATTCGCATTTTGCTCTGAGGCACTGCTCGGAAAACCAGAAATATAAGCTTTCGATGAGCAAAGGAAGACGATACCTCCTCCGCGGTCTGATATTTCTGGTGATATGCCTTATCCTCAGCAGTATTATTACAAGCACCTACGACCAAAATGACATACTGTATGCTATCGGACAGAGTTTTGTGGTGATCGGCTGGGTCGCTCTCTGGAAACCGGTGGAGTTCTATCTCTATGACCGGCGCGATATTTTAGATGAGATTAACATACTCACGCAGCTGGAGACGATTCCTGTGGAGACACGCAGATGGAATAAAAATCTTGAGAATGAAACTCTCATACTGATGTAGAACGTTTCTGACACCTTTTTTTCATAAACCCATCGGTTGCTAAAAAACACCGGAACAAACGATAAAGGATCGGCTCGATACTGCCGGATTAATAAAAAAAAGATTTAGCCGAAGAGGGCGCCAAGGCCTGCCATGGCGTTCTCTTCTTCTTCTTCCTTGCTCTCTTCGGGCTCTGCTGCCTCTTCTGCTGCTGCTGCTGCGCCTGCTGCTGCCGGTGCTGCTGCAACTGCTACGGGTGCTGCTGCTGCCTTGGAGATTGCTTCCTCAATGTCAACACCTTCAAGTGCTGCAATTAATGCTTTGACACGGGAGTCGTCGACTGCGATACCTGCGGCAGAGAGAACTGCCTTTACCGATTCTTCATCCACAGTCTTAGCTGCGGAGTGAACTAACAGAGCTGCGTATATATACTCCATTTTGATTTCACCTTTGTATTTGTTTAAATTGCCTTCAGGGCGTTTGCTTGTCTGTATGCCTTGCTGATGATCAGCTCGATGACACCCTTCTCATAGATGGATGCTTCTACACCGAGGTTTCTTGCCTCACGGACGGCCTTCGCGATCTGAGCTTCAGTAACTCCGGCACATGCCGTTGGAACTGCTGCGTTGACTGCGAGGTTGAATGCCTGCTGTGCTGCGAGAGTGATCTTTGCCTTGTATGCCTCGTCGTCTACTGAGAGGACGTCCGGCAGATACATATCTCCCTCGTAACATACTGCGAGGAGGGAGAGACCGACCGGCATTGGTTTGATACCAAGCTTGGAAAGTACGTCGGCCTGTTTTTTGTTGATAGCCTGACCGGCCTTAACAACGGTCTTGGTCTCTTTGATCTTGACCTTACCGCCGTCGATGGCTGCCGGGATACCAGCCTGCTGGAGTTCTCCTACGATCGGTCCGGGCTTAAAGGTAGTTGGTCCTGCCGGAACAACAATGTCTTCAGGAGTGATCTCGCCTGCTTTGGCGGAGCGTTTTGTCTTTGTCTGCTCAAGGGACTTGAACAGTTTGAACGGGTTGCCGTTCGCAAAGATCAGCGCCGAGTGCTCGGAAACCTTCTCGTTCAGATCAACGAAGTGACCGCCGAGTTCATTCAGGGAATGCTCGACAAGAGTGTTTCTTGCAACCTTCACAACTGCATTGCTGCGCAGATTTCTGCGGATCTGCTGGAACTGTCTTGCGGGAATACCGTAGACATCAACTAAGCCGACGAGTGTATACTTGCCGGCGAGATCTTTGATCTGCTCAACTTCTTCACGTTTCCATGCCGGAAGATGGTGGGTATAAATTGCCATACTTACATCACCTTCACTGCTGGACCCATCGTGGTTTTGACGTAGACGGAACGGATGTTTAACTCTCCGCTTTCAAGTCTTCCTACAACCCTCTTTACGACGGCGTCAATATTTTCTGAAACTTCCTCAACGGTCATGCCGGTGTTGCCGACTTTGACAGACATATTGAGTCTGTCTTTTGACCGGATCTTGACGGAGTTTCTCAGACGCTCGACGATCGGAGTGATGTCCTGGGTCGGCGGGATCGGCTGCGGCATTTTGCCGCGGGGACCGAGTCTCTGACCAAGCCAGCGACCAACAAGGGGCATGACCGCGGTCTCTGCAAGGAAGAAGTCATATTGTCCGGCCATTTTGCGTGCTTCACGCGGAACGCCGCCCAGACGCTCGATCTCGTCAGGGCCGATAATTAAATCGACACCGGCGTTACGTGCCTGGGACACAATATCTCCCTTACCAAGAACGGCGATCTTTTTGACGCCTATTGCCTGTGGCAGAAGAATCGTCTCATCAATACGGTTTTTAGGCTGGGCCATGTCAACGTGTTTCAGGTTGATAGTGATATCAATACTTTCCTGGAACTTACGCTCGGGGGCCTGCTTGAGTGCTGCCGTAACAGCTGTTATAATTTGGGTTCTTTCAACCATTTGATGAAGCCTCCCATAGTTCTTCGACTGGAGTGTTCCCCAATCTCCTATGGTTTTGTTCTCTACTACTGTACATTTTTTTACGTGGGAAATCCACGTACCCGTTTGAAGCGGCGCGAACTAACTCACTTACGCGAGCTGTTCGTCCCACTCGCCTGCATTGACGGCGGCAATTGCCTGTTTGGCAGTTTTGCCTTCGACGGTTACACCAACGGAAACGCAGGTGCCCATAACTTCCTTTACGGCCGTTTTCAGGTCGTAAGAGAGCATGGATTCCATCTTCATCTTTGCAATGCGAATGACAGCTTCAAGCGGCAGATTACCAACTGCCTGAGTGTTCGGAGTGCCGGAACCCTTTTCGACGCCCGCTTCTTTCATTACAAGAGCGGTTGTCGGAGGAATACCGACTGTTAACGTGACGTTCTTTTTGTCATCGACCATTACCGTTACCGGAACAGACATGCCATTGAACTCAGCGGTCTTTTTGTTGATATCATCAACGACTGCTTTTACGTTGATCCCAAGGGGACCCAGTGCCGGACCGAGTGGCGGTCCTGCAGTTGCTCTACCGCCGGGTACCAGTACCTCGACAGTTTCTGCCATTGTATCACCGTATGTTGGCACATACCCGAAGGTAGCCCAACATTGGTTCACTAAGGTCGACCTCTGAGAACATAAATCTACTGGATAGATAGGCCGAAAAAAACAGATGGATGGGAGAATGGATCAGGATTTTCTGCATCCTCGCAGAAAAATCCGGGTTCAATCCTGATTACGATCGATCACACGGACATTATCGCCGCGAATGGTGATCGGGATCGGGACGATCGATTCGTAAAGTTCAACGGTGATCTCTTCTTTGGTGTGGTCAACGCGCTTGACCACTGCCTTCTCACCCTTGAACGGACCGGCGATCAGTTCCACGATAGTTCCCTCGTCGATGCCGGAAACTGCCGGCTTTGGAACGAGGAAATGTTTGATCTCTTCCAGAGATGTTTCATTCTTCAAAACAATTCTGGCATGAGCGATCGATTCGACAAGCTCTTCGATCCTGGCATGCTCTTCAGGGCTTTCCACGAAGACATAGCCTTTGATATCTTCCGGTACGACTACTGCTGTGACGACGACGTCCGTCATATTGTTCTCGATAGCCTCACGGATGTTGTCTGCAACGGTCCGCTCGTGCTTGGAGGTCGTCTTTAAGATATAGTAGTGATTGCCAAACTTTGATTCTGTCATAGTTATGGAAGGAGATATTCAAATATCAGATATATCAGGAACCCAAGGACGCCGATAAGTGCGATACCCACGGCGGCGACGGCGGAGATCTTCCAGAACTCCTCTTTTGTGGGCCTGCGTGCAAGTTTCAGAACACGAAGGTATTTTCTGAAGAATTCTGAAACACTTGCTTTCGTGATCACCGGCTTCTTAATATGAATGGTGGGAAGTGCCTTTTTTTCATCGGTATTTTTCTCGTTTTTAACCATGTATTCACCTCAGGAAGTCGATCTCAAACTTTGAGCGCTGGACCTGACTAGATTGTGATGCCCTAGATATTTGTTCCTGCTTACCATAAATCTGTGGTGACTGAACACCGGTAACGATGATCATGGTACGCATGCGGCCTTCCATCTTCGGGTCGACCTGGACACCCCAGATGATGCGTGCTGCAGGATCGATCCTCTGATAGACTTCCTGGACAACACCTTCCGCTTCCACCATCGTCATATCGGGTCCGCCGATAACGTTGATGAGAGCAGCCGTCGCGCCGGTGATATCCACATCGAGGAGCGGGGAACGGAGAGCTTTTTTGATCGAATCGGTCGCTTTGTCCTCACTGTCAGAGTCGCCGACACCGATCATCGCGATGCCGCCCTGTTCCATAACGGTCCGGACATCGGCGAAGTCGAGGTTCACGAGACCAGGCAGCGTGATAAGTTCGGTGATACCTTTCACGGCACGCATTAGGACTTCATCGGAGACTTTGAATGCCTGGGCGAGCGGAAGGCGCGGCACAACTTCGAGGATACGGTCGTTCGGGATCACGATAACCGTGTCGGCAACTTCCCGGAGACGCTCGAGACCGATCTCGGCGTTTTCCATCCTGGTCGCACTTTCACTCGTAAAAGGCAGAGTAACGATCGCGATCGTCAAAGCGCCGATCTCTTTTGCGACTTTGGCAACGACGGGAGCGGAACCGGTACCGGTGCCGCCTCCAAGACCCGCGGTCACGAAGACCATATTGCTGCCGGCAAGCGCCTGGCGGATAACATCCTCGCTTTCAACGGCAGCCTCTTCACCGCGCTGGGGGATCGCGCCGGCGCCGAGACCTTTGGTGGTCTGCCGGCCGATAAGGATACGGCGGCCGACTTTTCCGCGAAGCATAGAGAGATGCTGGGCATCGGTGTTGAGTGCATAGATCTCGGCACCCTCAACCCCTTCCTCATAAACGCGGGCAACGGTGTTGGACCCTCCGCCTCCGCAGCCGATCACCGTGATCTTTGTCCGGAGAGCAGCTAAGATGTCGTCGAACTCTTCGTCATCGTCGGTCGGTGTTGTCTTGGCAGCGGTAAAACTGTACTGGCTGGAGTAGTCTACCTCGGGTTTTGGCTGCTCCTTCTTTACAGCCGGAGCCGGAGTCTGGACCGGAGCTGCCGCCTGGGCCGGTGCCGGCGTCTGCGGACGGGCAGAGTAGGTTTTTGCACCGAGCTCAGCCTCGGTTTCCGCATCATAAATTGCGGAGACCGGTGTATCGTCGCGTGCAACGTCTTCGAACCGTTTGCGTGATAATGCTTCTTCTACAATTGATCTCATGAGTAATTCTCCAATCCCGGTATTTTGATGGATTTCCTGACCACTTTCGTGACCATATCCGGCGTGATCGTTCTGCCGTCGGGAAGATCCACAGATGATCCGGCGGCGAGCTGCCCGTACAGCGGACCTGACGGGACCCCAAGCGTGCGCGCGATACCGGGGTCAAACTGCCGGCGGGTTATCGTGATTTGATCACCTTCCACCAAACTATCCTGTGTACGTGTTATTTGTTGAACGGATAAGACTATTAAATCACCTGATACCTGACGCCTGTTTTTTGCAGATGTCAGCAGAGTCGGCATAATCCTGCCGCCTTTTCCTGTCGTGTGAAAAATATTCCCCATTTTCTCCAGCTCAGCCATAAAGAGCTCTTCATACCCGAGAAATGCTGCAGAAAACAGATCCGGAGGCATCTCGATCACCGAAGGTTCTTCGTCCAAAATCCTGCCGTGCGGAAAGATTTTCAGATCCTGACCTGTTTTTGCGGCCAGATCGCGATACGCGAGCCAGGTCCCAAACGACATCTCATTGATTTTTCGCAGGTCGCCTTCGGTGATCTCCTCAAGACCAAGATCGGCGAGGATCCCGTCAATATGCGCTAACTCCTGCTTTGAAAGAGCTTTACGGTCGATATGCGCGGCCGCGGCCCCGCCGGATTTTGCGATCATCTGGGATACCATCTCCTTTGACACGGAACCTGCATCCCGGGTGTGCATCATATGGCCGAATGCCCCTTTCGTCTCGAGACAGATCGCCGTCTGCCTGGCTGCATAATGGGTCCCGCCAAACCCGATAAGCGCCAATGCTTCCGGCGAAGGCTGAGCATACAAAACACTTTTAGCCGCAGCCGTACATGCGGAAACATCGTTCCACTCCTTTTCGGTACTGCCCACCTCGACAAAGAAGAACGGAACCGGAAGATCCGTCGGTCCGTGATGAGTGATCTCATAAGAGACCCGGTAACCTTCCGGAGCGAACATTGCATGATTCTGCAGAACCGCCTTCATCCAGGCCGGACTCGTCAGACCAAGCTCCATATGCCGGCCGCCAAGTCCGGCGACGCCGAAGTTTCCTGCCGGATGGACCGTCAGGACCGGAACCGGGTTCACACTTGAGTGACGGGAAACAACGATGATAAGATCAGCGTTGGGATTCACCGCGGATCTTTCCGCGTGAATGATCCGGCCGGGAACAGTGTGAAACGTCACCTCGTTTCCATTGAAAAGAGGGAACCCTCCCTTTGGCGGATTTTTCAGAAGGTCATCGACAGCAGCCCGGATATTTCGTCCCGCCGGATCGGAATCAGAGTTCACTATGTCAATGATCATACTACAAATATCCGATCCCCGTCAGGGAAGAGAAGATCCACAAAATAACAAATATCACCGGAACATGGACGAGATAAATGAACAGCGTCACCATCCCGTTTCCAAGCTTTGCAAGACCGGTCCCGACCGGCCCGGGTTCCCGAAGGGAAAAACCCCGGCGTCCGTGAGGATAGAAAACATTCCCCAGACCCACTCCCAGAAGAAGTACGCCAAACCAGGGAAACAGCGGGAAGTAATCCTGCGTATACTGCATAAAATCCTCTGCATGGATGCCCAGAGGATAGAGCCAGGACGGATCATTGATATACGGAAAAATGAACGCGCCGACCGCGATGATGATCATGCCGATGATGATGTTCCATTTTCCGTATCTCAAGAGAGGGATCGCAAGAAGCATGGAAACCCCGAGCATATGGAGAAAACCGAACTTGATAAATGCCTCGCTCCCAAGAAAGACAGAGGCGCCGATCCAGCTCGCGATCGTGATGCAAAAACCGAGAGCCAAAAGAAACAGGGCTTTGACGACCAGAGCGCCGTAATACTCTTTTGTGGTTTTTCCCCTCATCCGTTCATGCCGAAGGATCATCGCCATGCCTGCAATGAGAACGAAAATGCCGGACCCGAACATATACGTGTTATAATAGGCAAGGAACCGGGGATCCTCGGTGATGATGTGAAACATCACAAGACACGCAAGTAAGTGGTAAAAGAGCATCCCCAAAATGGCAATACCGCGAACGGCGTCCACCTCCCAGTACCGCTCGCTCTGCGGAGCGCCTGACCCGCCGGGCATTACCCGGAGAGAGTCGTCGTTTTCCAGTATTTCACCACCCATTGTTCCATTCCTATTGGTTGTGTGCATCTAAGTACTTTATGAACAGCTAAACATACCCGATCCCGGTCGTGATGCTGAGCAGCCACAGGATAACAAAAAAGACCGGCATGTGAACGAGATAAATGATCAGCGTGATCTTGCCGTATCCCATCTTCGCGAAAAATCTGCCGAGGATCCCGGGCTGTCTGACGGAAAACGATCTGACGCCTTTTGGATAGAAGATGTTTCCAAGACCCACCCCTAAGAGAATGAACCCGCTCCACGGAAAGATCGGGAAGTAGTCAGGCGTGTGATCCATAAAATCGGCGCCATGGATCCCGAGAGGATAAAGCCACCCGGGATCCTGGATCCCTGGAATGATGAACACCCCGATAAGGATGATCAGGATGCCGAATAAGATGTTCCATTTCCCAAACCTCAGGAGAGGGATCGCGATCAGCATCGAAATACTCAGCATATGGAGGAATCCGAACTTGATGAAGACATCGTTGTTATAGATAACGACCGAAGCAAGCCATGTCAGCGCCGTGATACACATCGCGATAAAAAACAGGACCAAAGCCTTTTTCGCGATCTCGCGGTAATAAGACCCCATCGGCTTTCCAAGCATGCGGTTATACCGGAGAACGATCGCCACGCCGGCGATCAGAATAAAGGCCGCCGAGACGATCACGATCGGGCTGTAATAAAAGAGAAACTCTTTGGTCTCCTCCAGGATGTGAAACATCACGAGGATCGCGAGAAAATGAAAGTAGAGCATCCCGAAAAGGGCAAGACCGCGGATGGCGTCGATCTCCCAGTATCGTTCACTTTTCACCCGCGGGGGAGAACCCGGAGTGCCGCACTGCTCTTCATTTCTCATTGTTTCAGGCATGTATGCGCTTTTTGGATAAGTAGTTTGTCAGCAGGGATTCAGAGATGACCGATCGGAAAACCGAGCAGACCGGAAACTACGACGATCACGAGGATCACAGCGCCGATCAAAGGTATGTGGGCGAGGTAGATCTCCAGAGGATATCGGCCGATGAAGGCAAGCGCCTGACTGATCTTTCCCGCTTCGGGGAAAGCATATCTGCGGATCCCTTTTGGATACAGAAGAGCTCCGATGCATACGCCAAGCAGCATAACGCCGACCCAGGGAAAGATAGGGAAATAATCACGCGGAACAAAATCCGGCGGCAGGATCCCGAAAACCATCAGCCATGCCGGTCCTTTGATCTTTTCAAGACCGATCCCAAGCAGGATGAAAAATACCGCAGGAATCAGATTCCATTTGCCGAGCCGCAAAAACGGGATACATATGATCATCGAAAGACCCATCATCTGCAGAAAATTGAAGTACATGTACCTTGCGTCGTTGATGAACAGCAGGATCAAAAGAGAGGCAACGACAGAGACGCCTACGCCGATCAGAAATATCTCGACACCGCGTTTCAGGATGGCGAAATGATAAGCACGTCGCGGCCGGCCGGCCATTCGTCCGTGACGAAGGACAAGGGCCGCTCCGGATATGATGACAAACACGCTTGTCCCGAGAGGCAGATAGACATAGAGTCCTAACCACACCTCCGTATCAATGATGTGAAAGACACCCAGAAGAAAAACGGTGTGGAGAATGATCATCGCCAGAAGCGCAAAACCGCGTATCGCATCGATCTCCCAGTACCGTTCCTTCACCGGGGCGGGACAGACGTCATCCATGTGCATCACTATAGGTCGGGGGAGATAAAGAAGGTCGGCATGGAAATGATCCGGGGAGGGATCAGTACACCTTCTTTGCCAGTTCGCTCACGAGCCCGAAAAGTTCCGGCGCCACCCACGCGGGATCACAGTATTTCTCATAAATGCAGAGCCGTTCTCTGAGTTCATATCCGCGGGCGGTCTCTTTGAGCGCATCCAGAGCCGGCCAGGGATGCTCCGGATTGATGTAATCGATCGTCACCGGAGAAACACCGCCAAGATCCGTCACCCCGAGATCGAGGAGAAGAGAAGCGTCGGCAAGATTCGGCGGGATCTGGATCGAGACGTCTGATGGCAGGATCTCTTTTGCAAGCCGGATGGTATCCGCGATCACCTCGGTCGAAGCGCCGGGGCAGGACGCCATCTCGGTTCCCGGTTTTGGACAGAAGTTCTGGACGATCACTTCCTGGATGTGCCCGTATCTTTTATGCAGATCACGGATGACTTCGAGAGACTCGATCCGGTCGTCCCGTGTCTCGCCGATCCCAAGGAGCAGTCCGGTCGTGAACGGGATCTTCAGTCTGCCGGCATTTTCCATCATCTCGATCCTGACGGCCGGATCTTTTCCCGGACTGTGGGCATGGGCAGGGATCGCGGCGGTGGTTTCAAGCATCAGACCCATGCTCGCGTTCACGGGCCGGAGCTCCTCCAGCTCTTCATAGGTAAGGATGCCGGCATTCGTGTGAGGCAAAATCCCAAGCGATATGGCATAGCGGCTCATGTCCTTACAGTAGGAAAGAATATCCGGGTATCCCATCCTGTTGATGTATGCGGTGAACCCGGCTTCCCGTTCGGGGCGTTCGCCGAACGTAAAGAGGGCTTCGGTGCAGGAAAACGCGGCTCCCCGTTCCAGCGTGGAGATGACCTCCTCTTTTGGCATAACACATCCGTCCGCCACACGGGATTTGAACGAACAGTATCCGCAGGCATTTGCGCAGACATTGGTCAGCGGGAGAAACACATTGCGGGAAAACGTAATGACCGGCATATCACACAACCTCATTTTCAAAACGGCGTCCGATGAAGATGCAAGCGAGTGAAAGGATCAGGCATACGCCGGCGACTAAATAAAAAACACCGGCATTGCCGATCAAAAGTCCGGCAACTGCCGAGACGACCGAAGCAACCAGGAGCCCTTTTCCCCAGTACTCGAAGAGCATTCTGTAAGACACCACAATATAGTATCATTCGAGGTGTAGATACATCAACTTTTATCATCCGCAAAGCGCATATTCATGTATCTTATGCTTGATCTGGTATCCGTAATCATCGAAGAGTTTCTCTGGTTTCTGCAGCTGATCGTTGTGCTGCTGGACATCGGCGCATGTATCACGGTGATATTTCTGGAAAGACGGAGCCCCCAGACGGCACTGACCTGGGTCCTGGTCATGATCTTTCTCCCGTTTCTGGGATTATTTCTGTACCTGTTCTTCGGCAGACACCTCTACGGATCGCGTATCTTCAGCAAAAAGACCAAAGCCGATCTGATGCTGGCGGCTCAGGCTGAGGAACAGTTTCAAAAGATCACGGAGAACGCACTGGAACTTGCCCCAAGCATCTCACGGTTCGACAGCACGATCGCACTCCTTCTCAGTCTGGACAAGGCGGTCCTGACAAGAAATAATGAACTCACCCTCTACACCGACGGAGAGATGAAGTTCGCCGCCTTCAAAGAAGCAGTGGCGGGAGCAAAACATCACATCCACCTGGAGTATTTCATCATCCGGGATGATGAGCTTGGAGATGAGATCATACAGCTTCTCGCAGAAAAAGCAGCAGAAGGGGTCGAAGTCAGAGCGATCTTCGATGCCGCCGGGACGTTTTCCGTGAAGGATGAGTTCTTTGCTCCGCTGAAAAAGGCAGGCGGGGATGTGCGGATCTTTTTCCCGCTCAAGGTTTCATTTCTGAATACCCGGCTGCATTTCAGGAACCACCGAAAGATCCTGGTGGTCGACGGGGTGACCGGATTTATCGGCGGGTTCAATATCGGGGATGAGTATCTGGGGAAAGGACCGATGGGATACTGGCGGGACACTCATCTGCGTCTTCACGGAAAAGCCGTCGTTGCATTGCAGACCAGGTTCATTATGGACTGGAACTATGCGGCAAAGGATGCCCAGATATCAGTGGAAGACAGGGACTGTCCGTACTATCCCGAGGACGGGTTTTTAGATGTTACGGGGCATTCCTATGTCCAGATCGCCTCTTCCGGACCGGATTCTGCGGAAAAAGCCATCTATTCCGGGTACATGAGTCTGATCGGCCATGCGAAGGAGTCGATCTATATCCACACGCCGTATTTCATTCCGGATGAACCGATGCTTACCGGTCTTGTGCTTGCTGCACGCTCAGGGATCGATGTGCGGATCGTTATCCCCTGCAAACCCGATCATCCGTTTGTGTACTGGGCGAATCATTCGTATCTGGGGGATCTGCTGGCGGCAGGCGTGCGGGGTTATATCTACAATGACGGATTCATCCACAGTAAAGCCGGGATCTTCGACGGGATAAGTACAACCATAGGTACAGCCAACTGGGATATCCGCAGTTTCAAACTGAACTTTGAAACGAACGCGTTCGTCTATGATATCGAGTTTGGAAAACGAATGAACCGGATCTTTCTTGAGGAGCTGGAGACGAACTGTACGGAGATCATGCTGGAAGAGTACAATCTGCGATCAACATCCGTGAGGATAAAAGAGGGAATTTCGCGGCTGTTTTCTGCTCTGCTGTGAGGAGTTTCAATAATCTATTTATAGCGAAGAGAACCAGTAGAAAACATATGAAAAAAATCTGGTATGTTTTTGGTATGCTCATCGTCCTGACAGGGATAATCCTGTCGGCCGGGTGCATCTCAACACCCTCTGATACACCCACACCCGTCACTTCGGTACCGACCACGACGCCTACGCCTGTTCCGACACCGGCCGAAGTCATGCAGGGTCAGGAACTGACTGTCACCGATACCGGCAAAACGATCTCGATACGTATCATACAGAAAAAATTCGGCAGTGAAGTTGAAGAGATCCTGAAAAAAGGCTCAGCCGCAAATCCAAAACCGGCTCCGGGACAGTATGCAGTGATGCTGAAGATCTCCGAGACTTATGAAAGCGGAGACGAAGCCGCAAAAGTCGTTGCTCCGTATCATTATGAGATTTATGTAAACGGGATCGGCTATCCTGCCGTATCAGCCGCCCTTCCAAACGGTTATACGCCGCTTTCGACGACCAACATTCTGAAATATGCAAAGATCGAGGGATGGCTCACATATATCATCCCTCAGGGCGACGCAAAACTTGCCTACGAAGTAAAAGATGAACCGCTCGGATTTATCAGAATAAATTACTGATCTTCCACATTTCTTTTTTTATCAGGAATTAAGATCTCATCCGCATCCAGCTCTGCCGTGCGTGGATCCTCATCGCCGGCGCCACATACGGGATATATCCCGGCGTCATGCATGCTCCCATCAGCAGATTCTGCCCGGATGAACGGTTTACCCCGCACACACCCGTTCTTTTCCCTCGGACCTCCTCCAAAAACTCGACCGGCGTCTGATTTTCACAGCCGACCGAAACCGCCCGTCCCACTTCCCAGAGAACATGGGCATCCGATCCGCCCGTCATGCACGCACCGTTCTTTTCCGCATACTGCTCGGCCCGCATATTCAGCCGCATCGACATCCCGCTGCATATCACTTCAAGTCCGTCAAGCTCTCCCGCGACCGCGGGATCGATGACTCCCACGTCTACTCCTTTCATCACGCCTCTCACGCTTACTCCATACCCGTAAGGATGAGCAGACACGACAAATCCTCCTGCATTTTTTGCGCCGGAGATGACATCCTCGGTTAAAATGTCCACTGCCATGTGCGGACATTTGCCCCGGTGATACTGGATCGAGGAGGAGTAATACGAGGCAAGATCACGGTAGGTATCGAAATACACCAGAATGTGCGGACCTTCGAGAGCGGAGACCTCGATTCCCGGAATGATGTTTTCAGAATGATCAAGCGCCTCCTTTACCCCGGAGATCACATTATGATCCGTTATTGCGGCGGACAGGCCGTGTTTATTGAGATATTTTGCCAGTGTTTTCGGGGTTGTCCGTCCGTCTGACGCGGTCGAATGGACATGCATATCGAATCCTTTATTTTCATCGTCCTTTACAAAAGGGATATACTGAACACTGTTTTGCATCTGTCTTTAGTATATTGGAGCGCGGAGGTCAAAAAGTAATTGGCCGCGGCAATGGTTTTACATAATGTAATATGAACAAACCAATATGGCAATTATAGTTTACATGCGGCCGATCTGGAGGAGGGGACTGGAGGGAGGGCTGCAATTAAAACAGAAAAAATATTCAGGTTTCACACAGGCATATCGCCCATGTGAAACGGCCAGATGACCCTTGAACGTGAAAAATTAATCGAGGTAATCCTTCGGAGTCGGGATCTGTTCTTTGAGACCCTTTCTCTTTCTGATACCCATAACGATCTCGGAAAGCATTCCCTGGGGAACCGGGGAGAAGCCTGCGAACTCGGTAGACCACATAGCACGGCCTTCGGTTGCTGAACGGATATCGCCCGCGAAACCAAAGAGCTCTGCGACCGGTGCCTCACCGTTAACCACGATCTGGTCACCTTCGGACTCAGTCGTGGACAGCTGACCACGGCGACCCTGGATCTGGGAGATTGCTGCACCCATCTGATCCTGCGGAACAGTGATCTGGATCTTCTGAATCGGTTCAAGGAGTGTGTCGCCGGCCATAAGAAGAGCTGCCTTCATACCACCGCGAACTGCAGGAATGACCTGTCCCGGACCACGGTGGATAGCATCCTCGTGAAGCTTTACATCGTGGAGTTTGATCAGAACATTCTGGACCTGCTCATCAGCAAGCGGTCCGCCGTCGAGTGCCTCGTGAACACCGTCAAGGATCAGTTCCATCGTTTCATTCAGGTACTGGATACCTTTCGTGCAGTCAATGAACATGTTCGAGCCGTAGATATCCTTCACGGACTTGGCCTCATCCTTGTCCATACCAAGTGCTACAAGAGCGTCACGGCGGGCAATGTTTTCCATGTTCATCGAGATCTCGCCCGACTGGATCGCTTTCAGGATGTCTTCCGGCATCGGCTCAACAGACATAAAGAATCTGTTGTGTCTGTTCGGAGACTTACCCTCAACGGTTCCGTCAAGCGGCTTTGCGACCGTCTCACGGTACACAACGATCGGCGGGGAGGTAACGATATCCACACCCTTGTCTCTCTTGATACGGCCGGTAACGACCTCAAGGTGGAGTTCGCCCATACCGGCGATCAGGTGTTCGCCCGTCTCTTCATTGATGTTGATACGGACAGTCGGGTCTTCCTTTCCGACCTGGTGAAGAACTTCGATAAGCTTTGGAAGATCCTTCATGTTCTTTGCTTCGACCGCGACGGTCATAACAGGCTCGGAGTAGTGCTTAAGGGACTCGAACGGCGTCATGTCTTTAAGGGACGTAACGGTCGAACCGACGATCGCATCACTCAGACCGGTCACTGCCGCAATGTTTCCGGCAACGATCTTATCTACCTCAACACGGGTCGGACCCATAAAGATACCAACACCCTGAAGTCTGTTCGGCTTACCAGCTGTCCCGGAGATGAAGACCTCCTGACCGCGGGTAAGGGTTCCGGAGAACAGTCTACCCGTAGCAATCTCTCCTGCGTGCTTGTCAAAGGAGATATCGGTGATCATCATTGCGATCGGACCTTTGGCATCGCATGCATACATTGCCTTTCCGACCGGGGACTCAACATCGCCGTGCCAGATGATGTGGCATCTCTTACCCTGTGCCTGAAGCGGGTTCGGGAGGAAAGTCACGACCATATCGAGAAGTACTGAGTGAAGCGGAGAAGCCTTTGCAAGGTACTTCATATCGCCTTCGTTACACTTGTCGATAACGGTCTGCAGGGAAACACCGGTCGTCTTGATGTAAGGGATCGAAACGGCCCAGTTGTACAGAGCAGAACCAAAAGCGACGTTTCCTTTCATCGGATCGAGTTTCCATCCACCTTTGGTGTAGAGCTCCTCGTTCATGCCTTTGATGAGCTTGTTGACCTTGTCAATGACTTTTCCAAGACGGATCATCATTTCCTGGGGGTTAACTTTCAGCTCGTTGATAAGTCTGTCGACCTTGTTGATGAACAGGACCGGGTGAACACCCTCTTTGAGTGCCTGACGAAGAACGGTCTCCGTCTGGGGCATCGGACCTTCGACTGCGTCGACAACGACGACTGCGCCGTCGACTGCACGCATTGCACGGGTAACATCCCCGCCGAAGTCGACGTGGCCTGGAGTATCGATCATGTTGATAAGATACTCGTGACCGCCGACCATGTGGACCATGGATACGTTTGATGCATCAATGGTGATTCCGCGTGCCTGTTCCTCTTCATCAGAGTCCATCCAGCAGGCTTTTCCGGAGAGTTCCTCGCTGATCATTCCTGCTCCTGAGAGAAGGTTGTCCGAGAGGGTGGTCTTTCCGTGATCAATGTGCGCTACGATACCGATATTACGGATGTGCTCGGGATCATTCATGAGCTCCGTAATTCGTTCTACCATCTTTTTTCCGCGTGACATAAAACACCTTTTTTAAAAAAGAATATATGGGGAAATCACCGTGCGGATTTTGCAATCCGTTCGACTTCTTCCTTCTTTCCAACAGAGAAACACTTTGCGTCTCCCTTTGCTGCCATGATGAGTTCATCGGCAAGCACAAGGTATGCGGGTTTCTTTGTTTTGTGTGAGCCTCTCCAGGTTGCAAGAGCAATGTATCTGAGGGCAGTGTTGACACGGCGGATCGGGGCTGAGTCAACGGACTTTGGAACGTTGATACCGCCGTACTTCAGACGAACGGTCTCCTCACGGGGACCTGCATTTGCTACGGCGTCAACAAGAACCTGAAGCGGGTTCTGCTTGGTTTTCTTGTTGATGACGTCGAATGCGTCCATGACCATCTTGGTACACATCATCTTCTTACCGGTGTTGTATTCCTGCTGCATGAGACGGTTGATCAGTCTTTCGACGATCGCCATTTCACTCTTGGTGAACTGCTGCTGGGTAAGTCTGCCGCAGCTGCTTGGAACTTCGGTAGAGGTGACAGTGACGTAGCGGACCATTCCTGGGTCCTTTACGACAACTTCGCTCATATCCCACTTGTTAAAGAGAAGGATCTTGCTGGTGGCTGCTTCTTCTGTCATACTATTTACCTCCGTGCTTTCTCGGCACGTCCGATGACAAGTTCATTGAGCGAGACGCCGTTGACGCCGCTTACAACGAAACGAACTCCGGGAATATCTCCCATTGAACGACCTGCACGACCGCCGATACCACAAATGGTGACTTCGTCGTGTTCATCAATGAAGTTGATAGCACCGTCGCCGACCGCGAAGGCGGTGACCTGACGGCCGTTTTTGATCAGCTGAACACGGACACATTTTCTGATTGCCGAGTTCGGCTGTTTTGCTTCCACACCGACCTTTTCAAGAACGATTGCGCGTCCGATTGGTGCTCCCTCAAGGGGATCTGCTTTCAGTTTCAGTTTAAGCGCTCTGCGCGAGTAAACCGAGTCGCTCCACCGGAATTTCTTTGCGGTGCGAACGAGTTGTCTTGCTGCGAATTTTCCCTGTCCCATGAAGTTTCCTCATTGGTTTGGATTATATTGTGAATGAACCCGCCCGAATAACGGGGGGGAGGGTTCGACATCCTGCATGCAGGATCCCGAACACCTGCTGACCGACCGTGCCTGACATAGATACGGTCTTCTCAGCGTGTTCCTATACTTATGAGCGGGGAGTGATAATAATAGTAATGGGCGCTCTCTCAGGGATGAAAAAATGCTGGTTTTGAGATAAATTCAGGAATTACCGCCTTTCAATCAGCACATTTATATACCACATTTCAGGAACTCCTTTTCGAGAGTGTGATTTTAAGAACCCTGTCGTGGACTTGATCCAAGCTGGATCAGGACCAAAAAACAGCATCCTCGCGGGAGGGTGAATGGACTCCGAAGAAGAGTATTATGGTCTTGAAGGCAAAACAGTACATCAATGGTTACCCGGATCTATAAAGAAACCCACTTCGATGCATCCCACCGTCTGATGCATTACGAGGGAAAATGTTCCAGACTTCATGGTCACCGCTGGAGCGTTGAGGTCTGGATGGACGGAACGCCGGATGAAAAATCACGGATCCTGCTTGATTACAATATCATCAAAAACATCATCAATGTCTACGACCACCAGGTCGTGTTGAATAAAGACGACCCGATGGTTGAGGCGCTTTCCCGATTCCAGACACCTGTTCTGACGAACGGCGACCCGACAAGCGAACTTCTGGCGGAAGACATCCGCGAGCGGCTGAACACGTTCTGCAAAGAGCATGAACTGAGCGCCAGGGTCGCAAAACTGCGGGTATGGGAGTCGGAAGGCTGCTATGCCGAGGTCTTTGCAGAATGAGAGTTGCGGAAACATTCGTGAGTCTGCAGGGCGAAGGGGAACGGCAGGGTATGCCCTGTTTTTTCCTCAGGCTTTCGGGCTGTAATCTCCGATGCGCCTGGTGCGACACGGAATACTCGTTTGAGAAAGGGACGGACAGAAGCGTGGACGAGGTCGTGAAAGAGATCGCGGATTCCGGTCTTTCCTATGTCTGCGTGACGGGAGGCGAACCCCTTCTCCAGAAGGAGGAGCTGATCCCTCTTCTGGAGATTCTGGGGGCCGCAGATATCCATGTGGATATCGAAACGAACGGCACGATCCCGTTCGACGATGTTTCGGCGTATGCGTCCATTTGTATGGATGTGAAGTGCCCGTCATCCGGGGAGATGAGCGATCTGTCGCTTTTATCGAGCCTCACCGAAAAGGATTGTCTGAAATTCGTTATCGGCGACGAGGCGGATTATCTGTATATGGTGGAGGTTCTCGCCGCCCATAAACCGAAATCCCCGGTCTGTATCACGCCTGTGTTTGGTACAGACACGAAGTGGCTCATTGAAACGATCATTGCTGAACGTCTGCCGGTCAGATTCCAGCTTCAGCTGCATAAAGTGGTGCATGTACAATGAAAAAAGCAGTATGCCTCCTGTCAGGAGGAATGGACTCCACGACTCTTGCCTTTGTTGCAAAGAAGATGGGGTATGATATTCTGGCCCTTCATGTGAATTACGGTCAGAGAACAGAAAAGAAGGAACTTGAATGTGCGAAAAAGATCGCAGAACGCCTGCGTGCAGTCGATTTTGTAGAGATCACACTCGATTACTTCACGAAGTTTGGAGCGAGCAGTCTGACGGATCCAAACATTCCGGTCGAGTCAGGGGTATTGGGAAAAGCCAACCGCCCAAATACGTATGTGCCGTTCAGAAATGGAAATCTGATTTCGATCGCCACGTCGTACTGTGAGTCCCGGGGCGGGGAGGCGATTTTCATCGGTGTTCAGTCGGGCGACCACACGGGGTATCCGGACTGCACGCCGAAGTTCATCGAAGCTATGCAGAGAGTGATCTACATCGGAACACAGACGCCTACACCGATCCAGCTCCTGACCCCGTTCGTATCGATGAATAAGACCAGCATCCTCCGGGAGGGAATACGTCTGTGTGTTCCCTACGAAGACACATGGTCCTGTTATTCGGAGAATGACGAGGCATGCGGGGTATGTTCATCCTGCCTTGCACGGATGAAGGCTTTTGCGGATCTCGGGATGGAAGATCCGATCCCCTACAAAAAATAATTTGTATCATCCGCTCTTTTTTTCTAATAGGAGTTACGCGGTGTGCTCTCAACCGAAAAAACCTGCACTCCTTATGAGATCTACTTCGATTTCGTGTATGGCATTAGTGTGGGTGTATGAGATAAAAGAACCGCGAATCTCCGCGAATTAACGCGAATCGCATTTTCCTTACGTTCGGGTGCTCTGCTTCGGCTGATCGCCTCCGCAGGAATCGCACCCTCTCTTGAAAAATGCTAACGGAAAAACCCGCGTGCGGGTTTTTCTGTTGGTTCATAATATATTGATTTCACAAAAAGAGAAGTTAACAGAGAGAAAAACCGGCACGCCGGTTTTTCCGTTAGCATTTTTCCAGACGGCGTGCGATTCTGCGGAGGCGATCAGCCGGAGCAGAGCACGACGGTGCAAGAAAAATGCGATTCGCGAGGATTCGCGGAGATTCGCGGTTAAAAAATCTCATGTGCCAGCATCCAACCATACCCTTTCCGAATTGAATCCACATAAACACCGCGTAACTCCTATTCTAAGAAAAATTCGTTCGAAAAATAAAAAGAAAAAAAAAGGATTACTCTGCGGTTTCCTTTTTCGGCCGCTCGGGTTTCACATACGTGATCTCGTAGGTCTCAACGCTCCGTTCAGCAGGAGTCGCCGACTTCGCGTATTCCCGTTCCATCGAGAGGGCATCAAACTTACACACATCAACACAGTTCCCGCACATAACGCAGCGGAACCGGTCGAGTGTCCAGATCTTCTCAGCCCGCTGAACGGTGATCGCCTGTGAAGGACACCTTTTCATACACATCATGCATGACGTGCACTTCGCCGGATCGAAAACCAGATGACCCCGGGTCCCCTCGAAGTTCTCCAGAGGCACATACGGGAACATCGTCGTCGCCGGCTTGTTGAGGAACTGTTTCAGGATCGTTTTAAGCATCTTCATGACAGTTCACCTCTCCATACAGCCGATACACGGATCGATCGTCAACACGATCTGTGGAACATCGGCAAGCTCGCAGCCTGCAAGGATCGACACCAGAGGCGGGATATTCGTCAGGGTCGGCGTTCTCACCCGGAACTGTGCAAGATGCTTGGTTCCATTCCCTTTCAGATAATGGATGACCTCGCCCCTCGGCTGCTCGGAGCGGCTGAAGTATTCGCCGTCGGGATTACCCTTCACAGGAGTGAAAACATCTCCTTCCGGCATATCGGTGATCACCCGGCGGATGATCTCCACCGACTGGAACAACTCCTTACATCTGACCGCACAGCGGGCATATCCGTCGCCGCCTTTCTCAACGACCGGTTTGAACCCGATATCGCCGTAGGCGAGATAGCCGGTAGACCGGGCATCCAGATCAAGACCGCTGCCCCGCGCCGTCGGGCCGGCAGCTCCGAGATAATAGGCATCCTCTTTTGAGAGAACGCCTTTGCCGACCAGACGTTTGGTCAGCGTGTAATCATTCAGGAACACGTTCGTAAGATCCTTCATCTCATCCTCGATCTCGTCGAGCCGGTCATCCATATCCGAAAGGAAGGAGTTTGCGACATCACGCCGGACACCGCCTACTTTGCAGACCCCCTGGATCACCCGGCCGCCCGTCGTTGCCTCCATCTCATCAAGGATCGATTCGCGGATCTTCCATGCCTGATAGAACAGGCTCTCGAACCCGAGCGAGTCGGCAAACAAGCCGAGCCACAGAAGGTGACTGTGGAGACGCGAGTACTCGCCCCACATCGTCCTAAGATACGTCGCCCGCTGCGGGACCTGGATACCCATCAGCCCTTCTATCCCCTGGCAAAAGGTCGAGGAGTGTGTGAAACTGCAGATACCGCAGATACGCTCCGCGAGAAACACAAAATCCTGATAATCGCGGCGGTCCACCAGGCTCTCAAGCCCGCGGTGGACATACCCGATCGACGGGATCGCCGAAACGACACGCTCATCCTCCACGACCAGATCCAGATGGATCGGTTCGGGAAGCACAGGGTGCTGGGGTCCGAACGGGATGATCGTCTGTCTGCCGGTCATTCTTTCGCCTCCTTAACGACGGTCACCGTCGGAGCAGGCTGCTCCTTCTTTTTGAACGGATACGGAACGGATGTTTTGATGAACGTTCCGCCGAAATCAAGAGACATCCCTTCAAACGTAAATCCATACAGGTCATGGATCTCGTTTTCATACACGAATGCCCCGCCGTAGGATGACCCGATCGACGGGATCTTCGTCCCTTCAGAAACGGCGATGCGGTAATGCCGGAGATCCGTCTCCTTTTCGAACGAGTAGGTGATATAGTAGCCTTCGTCGGCCGGCGTGCAGGTCATCACAACCAGCCGGTATCCGCCGGTTCGCATATTGCCGGCGGTTTTCTGCACATCAGCAACTTCAATGGAATCGATCTTCATATTCATTTTTTTGCCTCCATAGCTGCCCGTTTTTCTTCCAGAACGCCAAGCGCCTTCACGATTCCCTCAATGAGCGCCTCGGGACGAACGGAACATCCGGGGACATACACGTCCACCGGAATGATCGTATCGACGCCGCCTGAGATATTGTAACACTCACGGAAAACACCGCCGCTCGATGCGCAGATTCCGACCGCGACCACGACCTTCGGTTCAGGGATCTGGTCGTAGATGTTTTTCAGAACCGCTTTGTTCTGTTCATTCACCCCGCCGGTCACCACAAAGATGTCGGCGTGAGCCGGGTTTCCGGTATTGATGATACCAAACCGCTCGACGTCGTAGACTGGAGTCAGGGCGGCGAGTATCTCGATATCGCATCCATTACAGCTGGATGCATTGTAATGGAGAAGCCAGGGGGATTTTGATGCCGAACTCATTATACTATACCTCCAAGGATGCCAAGAACGACAATGTTTCCTACTCCAAAGACGAGAGTGACGATCCACAGACTCTTGACCGTCATCTTCCAGGTCACACGCGGGAAGATATTGTCGATGACGATTTCCAGAAGGAACACGAGAATGATCGCTACTGCGGAAAGTACTGGATACCCGGCAAAGAAGAGGAGGATCATGGAAAGGAAGATCATCATCTCATACCAGTGGGCGATCTCCACCTTGGCAAGACTTCTGCCCGAAAGGGAGGAGGTCACACCTTTGACCAGTTCCTGATGGGCGTGATGGGATGTCGAGATATCAAACGGCGATTTTCTGAGTTTGAGGGTCAAAACAGCGATGAATACTATGAACACACCAGGCAGGTAGATGATTCCCGGCACATCCAGAATGAGCATATGATAGGTATCGAAACTGCCGGTTACCAAGAAGCATCCTGCAGCGAACAGGATCAGGATCGGTTCGAGGATCATGACGCTGAGAAGTTCACGTTCCGCACCGATATGAGCATAGGGAGCGTTAGCCGAATATGCTGCAAGTATCAGGAAGGTGTGGGCGAGCGCGAGCGAGAAGAACACAAACAGCAGATTGCCTCCGGTAGCAAGCATCGCTCCGGAGAATGCGATCAGGACCAGATATGCCGTGGTGAAGATGATCTCCAAAGGATTGGAGAACGCTTTTTCCTTATGCCAGAGTTTGGCCACATCGTAAAACGGCTGAAGAAGCGGCGGACCGACTCTTGACTGGAAACGGGCAGTTAACACGCGGTCGCATCCGGTAAGGAGTCCGCCGAGGATCGGAGCGAGGATCAAAAATAATACTGCCCCTACAATAAACATTATATCCATATCATCACCCCCATAAATCCGAGAACAAGCATCACGATGATCAGAACTCCCGAGATGACCCATGAGGGTTTGAGAAGGGCCTTTTCACCGCAGTACTCTTCAAGATAGTAGTTCGAGGTCTTTGCCTCTTTATAAACGCCGAGAGAACCAAGGAATCTGCCTTCGCTGTCAACAGCGCGGCCTCCAAGATACGGAGCGATCGTCCGTCCCTCCCGGGAACCAAGGAAAGCTCCGATCACGAGGAACAGCAGGATGAAAGCCATAAGACCGAGCATGACCAGGGTATCGAAGTAGAAGAATCCCTTATTGCCCAGATAGAAGTACGGATGGATCCCGTTAAGGTAGGGGATGATCACTCCCGTTATGATCGCCGGGAACCCGAGACAGCATACGATCACCAAAACACCCATAACGATCACCGAGAGCTTCTCGGATATATGGAGGGCGATCTTTTCCGCAGGCGGTCTGTTCATTCTCATGAACAGTTTGCCGAGCCATTTTGTCCAGAAGAAGATGGTAAAGGCACTGCCGAATGCAAGGATCGCGATGAACACGCATCCGAGCGGAGCGGTCAGGAAAGCTTCCAGGGCCGCCCATTTGGAAATGAGCATACCAAAGGGTGCAAGGTACATCCCGGAGATACCGATGACCATCATTGTGGCAAGAAGCGGGAGACGGACCAGAAGTCCGTCCATATCTTCAATGTCCCGGCTCCCGATCTTGTGTTCGACTGCACCGACACAGAGGAAGAGAAGCGCCTTGGCGACCGCATGGAAGATGATCAGGAGGATAGCCGCTTCAATAGCCTCGGCCGTTCCTATTCCGGCACACGCAGTGATAAGACCAAGGTTCGCGATCGTTGAATAGGCGAGAACTTTCTTCGCATTGCTCTGCGAGATCGCGAGGGCCGAGGTCGCAAGGAAGGTGAATGCCCCGATCAGAGCAAGGAAGATCCCCACCCATGTCTGCGAAAACAGCGGGGCGAAGAGCACCAGAAGATACACGCCGGCCTTGACCATCGTGCTGGAATGCAGCAGAGCGGATACCGGGGTCGGGGCGACCATTGCTCCTGTGAGCCAGGTCGAAAACGGCATCTGGGCAGCCTTCGTCAATCCGGCCACCGCGATGAATGCCAGCGGGATCGTCAGAGCGGAGACGTTCGGGAAGGCGAGCAGATCGGTTACCGAGAGCAGATTCACCGGCGTATTGATGCGAAGCAAAAAGAATATCGCAAGGGTGAAACAGATCCCGCCGATCAGATTCATCCACACAGCACGAAACGCATTTTTCACTGCTTCAGGGGTCCGTGAGTATCCTATCAGAAGGAAGGAACACAGCGTTGTGACTTCCCACGCACAAAGTATCCACATAAGATTATTGAACAGAACCAGTCCGAACATCGCCGAGAGGAAGAGGAACATCAAAGCGAAGAAGTAGCGTTTGCGTACCGGAACGCCGATCTGATGATCATGATAATCCTTCATATAGCCCAGAGCATAGACACAGATCAGTGTGCCGATGATGCCGATGATGAGGACCATCACAGCTGAGAGGCCGGTGACCGTGAACGTGGTCATCGCATGAGGGCCGGCAATGCCGAAGAGCTCGAGGATCAGAATAAGGATCAGCTGGACAACCGAAAGAAGAAGCGGAAGTATTTTCCGGTATTTGATCGAAAGGCCCAGAATAACGAGAGCTACACCGATTTCAGCGATGAATAACAGCATCCCGATCCATTCAGTATGTTCGAGGGTCAAAGATACGGGAGCAAGCAATGCTTTCCATGCCAGAAAGACGGATGAGCCGATAATAATGACCGAGGTTATGCCTGCGAGGATATTGCGGACAAGATCCGGTTTGAAGACCGCTAAAAGAACAGCGGCAGAAACAGGGACAAGCAGCAATATCAGTATGGCAATGAGTTCCGGCGGGTACATAGATATCACTTGTTGAAAGTATTGACATTCATCATTATTAATCATTCTAATGAACCCCGGGAGAATACGAGTATTTTTGGCCGGGATGAAAAATGCGGCCGGAAATGATCCGATACATATCAGGGATCCAGGCAGGATCCAAAAAAAGATCCATTTGTCTCTCTATGATAAGAACAAAAAAATACCTGGCTATTCTCCAGATTACTAGAGATTATTGCCGGATAAATTACCGGAATGGGATAGGAATCTCTGAAATCCTGCAGGAAGACATCGCCGGCCGGCAGATACAGCGCGCCCGCAGTAAAAAGCTGAAAAAAAAGAAAAAAATTAGAGATCGGGAACGAACTTCGTTCCGTAATGGATGATCCCGTCCGAACCTTCGCGGTCAAGAACACGGAAGACGGATTTTACCGGCATGCCGATATGGACGTCTTCGGGCTCACAGATGAGGTGCGAGGTGACCCGTGTTCCTTCTTCGAGTTCGATGATCGCGAGAACGTACGGTTTCAGGGCAGAGAACTGATCACTTGCGGCTGAGAGGACCGAGTAGGTCATGACCTTTCCTTTGCCTGAACACTGACAGGGGACGATTTTTCCATCCCTGCGGCAGTGAGGACAGATCGCTCTCGGCGGGAAAAAGACATCGCCGCATACCTCGCATTTCGTTCCCACCAGATTATATCTCTGGGGGATCTCTCTCCAGAATCGTGCTACGGTCATCTCAGGCCCTCCTAAAGATGTGTGATACAACGGTAGCGCCGGTTCCTCCGACATTCTGTGTCATACCAATTTCAGCTCCTTCGACCTGACGTTTGCCGCCCTCGCCGCGAAGCTGCTGGACGACTTCCCAGATCTGTTTGATACCTGTGGCACCGACCGGGTGGCCGCATGCCTTGAGACCTCCGGACGTGTTTACCGGAAGCTTTCCGCCAAGCTGGGTCTCGCCCTGCTCGGTGAACTTGCCGGCTGTTCCCTTCGGAACAAAGCCGAGATCCTCGATCGCACAAAGTTCTGCGATCGTGAAACAGTCGTGAACTTCGACAAAGTCGATGTCCTTTCGTTCGAGTTTTGCCTGCCGGAACGCAGAGTTTCCTGCGGCAACGGTTGCGCCCATCGTGGAAAAGTCAGGACGGTCGTGTAAAGCGATCGTGTCACCGGCCTGGGCTGAGGCAAGGACCTTGATCGGCGTGTCGGTGAACTCCCGTGCTTTTTCAAGCGGGCAGACAACTACGACTGCGGCACCGTCGGAAACGGGTGAGCAGTCGAAGAGTCTAAGCGGGGAGGCGACGAGGGTCGAGTTCATCACGGTCGACTGGGTGATCTCGTTCTGGAAATGGGCGAACGGGTTTCTTGCTCCGTGGAAATGGTTTTTCACCGCGACCTGGGCGAGCTGCTCACGGGTCAGTCCGTACTTGTGCATGTAGTCACATGCGATCATAGCGTAGAGACCGGGGAAGGTCGCTCCTGCAAAACTCTCCCATTCTCTGTCGGCTGCTCCGGCGAGGACATCCGTCGAATCACCGACATCGGTCATCTTCTCGACACCTGCCGCGATGACGACATCAGACATGCCGGAAGAAACGGCCGCTACGGCCTGACGGAAGGCAAGGCCTCCGGACGCACAGGCCGCCTCGACACGGGTAGCCGGGACGTGGAGATCTCCGCCGAGTCCCACGTAATCGGCAACGAGCGCCCCGACGTGTTCCTGACCGACGAATCTGCCGGCTGACATCGACCCGACGAACAATGCGTCGATCTGTTCTCCCGCCACATTTGCATCTTCAAGTGCGGCGATTCCTGCTTCTGTACACAGATCACGGAAAGATGTGTCCCATCTTTCTCCGAACTTCGTCATTCCTGCACCAATTACTGCTACTTCTCTCATGATACACCTCACATCCGGATCTTGCCCTTGTGCCGGGCATAGACGGCATAATCAAGATACTTCTTTGTGGCAAGCATCTGCTCAACGGTCGGACCCTTGGAACGGTCGATCTTATGCAAAATCGCGTCGGTCACGGTGATATCAAAGGCATCGGATCCGGCGCCGCTTCCGTAACTTGTAACAAAGATCCGGTCACCGGGTTTTGCCACATCCAATACGGCCGCTAAACCGAGAGGAACAGCGCCGCTGTAGGTGTTGCCGAGTCTTGGAGCCAGAAGACCGGCCTTGATCTGTTCCTTCGTGAACCCAAGCATCTGTGCTGCTTTCTGCGGGAATTTGGCATTCGGCTGGTGGAAGACTGCATGTGTATAATCGGAAGGTTTCGTTCCGCGAAGCTCCATCATCAGCTTTGCAGCCCCGAGCGTGTGTTTGAAGTATCCGGGATCCCCGGAGAACCGGCCGCCATGCCGCGGATAATCCTCTCCTTCACGACGCCAGAAGTCCGGCGTGTCGGAGGTAAAGGAGCAGGTCTCATTGATGACTGCTATCGGATCATCATTACCGATAACGTATGCCGCGCCTCCGGCAGCCGCCGTATATTCCAGTGCGTCGCCGGGGGCTCCCTGAGCAGTGTCCGCTCCGATCGCGACGGCATACTTCATCATTCCTGACGAAACCAGGCCCATCGCGGTCTGGATGGCGGCCGTTCCTGCTTTACAGGCGAACTCGTAGTCTGCAGCTGTCATAACCGGTGTTGCGCCGATCGCCTCTCCGACCGTGACTGCGGTCGGTTTGACCGCATAGGGGTGTGACTCGGATCCCACATAGACCGCCTTTATGTCGGCAACGTCTACCGGACGCCGGCACAGAGCCGAGCGGGCAGCCTCAACGGAAAATGTGGCTGTGTTCTCATCGTAATCGGGTACGGCTTTTTCTAAAACGCCAAGTCCGCCGGTAATCTCCGCGGCGTTCGCTCCCCATACACGAGCAATCTCTTCGATTTTAATTCTGAAACGGGGGATGTATGCCCCGTAGGTGATTATGCCTACCATTGTGTTTTCCTCAAACGTGTAACGAGATCCTGAACTCCCAGGGGCGTACAGAGAACGGTAATGTGATCTTTTTCTGCGAGCTTTTTGACGAGCGGGCTGACATGTTCCTCATCTATCCCCTGAAGGATTACATACGGGGGTTTGAACGGGGTGACGCGGATCGCGATCATCGGGGATTTTCCGGTCGAAATATCCGTGAAAATCAGAGCGCGTTCCGTACTCCAGCCGTAAATGCGGTTGAACTCATTGGGCGAGAGATTCAGAATGGCATTCGTACTGTTGATAACAGTGTAGCCGAAGATCTGGGAATCAAGCTCCCCGCAGATGAGGGTACATTCAATCAGTTCCGATAATTCCCTGATAGGAATAGAGGTCGCGAAGTCATGAATATCATAAATGACCTCGTCATCATAATCCGAGAACAGGAGTTTGCCATACTTTTTGATGTATGTCCCGCCATTTTCTTCGTCAACATCCAGAAGCGAGTCTACGATTTTCCCAACGACACCGGTTCCCGGACTTTTTCTCCTGCCGCTCTCATAATCACTGATAACGGACGGAGAAACTCCAAGATGGTCTGCGAGTACGCCCGGAGCGATCTGAAAACTTGTACGCCATTTTTTCAGGGCTTTTCCGGGTGAATCGGAGAGGGTGATCTCGCCTGCCATCTTTTCGGCAAGCTGCTGGCGAAGTACCGGCTTCATACTTACCTATATTTCGTTACTTACATAAGAAGTTGGTTGTCGAATTCGTCAATGCGCGAACAACGCCCATACCAACCCATAAATAGTAAGCAATTCAACGATGGGTTATGCATACAATAGATGCAGAAGATGCGGCCTGTCTGAGACGGATCGCCCTGCTTGGCGGATGTAAAGGACCGGTTCGTCTCTCCACGCAGACTCTGGGAGATCAGCTCGGGATCAGCCAGCAGACCGCATCACGCAGACTTCAGTCGCTTGAAAAGGCACAGATGATCTCACGGACCGCCGAGCCGACCGGCCAGTTCGTTCTCGTGACCCGGTCCGGCGAAGAGCATCTCCGGCGGGAATTCTCCGAGTATTCCAAGATATTCGATGTAAAAGATGAACAGTATATCCTCACGGGAACCGTCATCTCCGGAGTGGGCGAGGGAAGATATTACATGTCGATCCCGCATTATCAGGAACAGTTTCAAAAACTCTGCGGATTCACGCCGTATCCGGGGACACTCAATATAAAACTCAATCCCCAGAGCGTGCAGATCAGAAAACGGATGGACTCTCTGGAATGGACGACCGTTCCCGGATTCAAAGATGAACACCGGATGTTCGGCGAGGCACGCTGCATCAGATGCACGATATCTGACATCCCGTGTGCGATCGTTGTGCCCGGACGGACCCATCACCCGGAAGATGTGATCGAGATAATCTCCGGGACCCAGCTCCGTGACACCCTGGGTCTGCAGGAAAACAGCGACGTCAGCGTGGTCATCGGATAAACCACACCCTTTTTTAGCAAATCTTCGTGTTCACACACGGGAAAAGAGGATCGGCTCATCCACCTGACTCTGATCAGGTATCAGTCAAATTGGAATACCTCTTCGACCGTTGTATGAAAATATCTGGCGATCCGAAACGCCAGGTCAAGCGACGGATCATACTTGCCCTTTTCTATCGCAAGGATCGTCTGGCGGGTCACCCCCAGTTCCTTTGCCAGAGCATCCTGCGTCAGATCATGCATCGCCCGGTAGACCTTGATCTTATTCCTCATCTTCACCCCAGACACTGAACTTTTGGGCGTAATAGAATCTGAATCCGACATAAATGAACAGCGCCGAGACGATCAGACCCAACTGCAGTACAGCAAACAGCCCGAGTTCCCAGATCGGGATCATGTCGGGAGGAATGGGAAAATACGGAATGGATTCATACCCGCCTGCAGGGATCATCGGATCTTTCAGACGGCTGTAGGTAAATATATGAAAACCCAGAGGGCCGCTGAACACATAAACGGTCGTCGCAAGATTCACCGTCAGAAAAAGAACGACCGATGCCTTGATCGTTGCCGACGCGGTTTTCATTTCGATGAGAACACTCCGCTCATCCTCATCAAGATCGGTAACGCGTTTTTTGAGAACGAAGAAAATTACCGCGGAAAGGAGTACGGATATTGCGATGATCCACGGACTGGTAAGTTTTACCGAAAGCCAGAATAAAAGAAGCAGCGAGACGGCAATCAAACCGAATATAATATAGAAGGTATTTTTCTTCATCAGATAATCCTACTTTATGGTAATTGAACACTATAAGGATTTGCAAAATAGAAATACCCGCCCGCGTGTGTGTGGGAAGGGGGCGGGCATCCTGGTATGGTTGTATGAGAAAAAATCTGATTCTGCTTTTTTCTGTTGTGGTACTGAAGAACAGGAGAGCGGCATTCACCGGATCCATCCTTCAGCGTACAATCTATTTTACATAATGTAATAAATAGCTTCCGTTTTTTTTCAAATAGCGGGAAGCCCGTCAAAATAAACTAAAAAAACTCCCCGGATCTCTTTTGATGGTGTGGATCGGATCCGGGGTCTGCTGGTGTGTGTGTATGGTTCTATATAGGGAAAATCTGTGTTTTCTGCGTCATGAAGTATCGGTATAACCGATCTTCATTAATTGGTATATAATTCATTTTACTATATATAGATTCTGAACGTGGACATCCCGCGTAAATCTTAATCTCCGTAGAGAGCCCATCATACGGATAAGCATGCCTTCAATCACCACCGGAAACATCGCCGGGCAGCCGCACTATATTCCAATAACAGCTGAGGAGTTAAAAATGACCGGGAAAAACACCCCGGACATCATCCTCGTATCAGCTGACGCCTATGTCGATCATCCGTCATTTGCCGCCGCACTCCTCGGACGAACACTGATCAACGCAGGATTCTCCGTTGCGATAATCAGCCAGCCCGACTGGAAAGACCGGGAAGGGACCGACTTCGCACAATTCGGCAGACCAAACCTCTTCTTCGCCATCCTTCCCGGAGCCGTTGACCCCATGGTCAGCGCCTACACCCCGGCACTCCGCCGCCGGCACGACGATGCGTATTCGCCCGGAGGAAAACCCACCCGCCCGGAAAAAACGACCCTCGTTTACACGAATATCCTGCACCGTCTGTTCAAAGACACCCCGATAATCATCGGAGGGATCGAAGCAAGTCTCAGACGCTTCGCTCATTACGATTACTGGAGCGACACCGTCAAACAGGGGATGCTTGCCGACGCTCCGGCCTCGCTTCTCGTCTACGGCATGGGCGAACTCCAGCTGATCGAGATCGCCTCCCGCCTGAAAAACGGCGAAAGCGCGAAAGACCTGACAGACATCAGAGGCACCTGCTACACGATGAGCATAGCCGCGTTCCGGGAACATCCGCCGGCCGGGACCGTACTTCCGGGATATCCTGACGTAGTGAAAAAGGAGATCTATGCTGAAGCATTCAGGACCCAGTACCTCTCGAAAGACACCCTGATCCAGCCCCACCCAAAGACCGTCATCGTCCAGAACCCGCCTGCAAGGCCGCTTACGACGGAGGAACTCGACATCATTTACGAGCTGCCCTATACCCGAAAACAGCACCCGGCGTATAAGGAACCGATCCCGGCACTTACCCCGATCCAGTTCTCCGTCACCACCCATCGGGGATGTTTCGGCGCCTGCTCGTTTTGCGCCATCACCCATCACCAGGGAAAAGAGATCGTCTCGCGAAGCGAGGCTTCGATCCTCAGGGAAGTAGAAAGGGTCACAAAAATGCCCGAGTTTCGGGGAACCGTCTCGGACCTTGGAGGACCTTCGGCAAACATGTATGCATCCCATTGTGCAAACTGGGAAAAGAACGGCCCGTGCCCCGACAAAAACTGCACGACCTGCCCCTCGCTCAAGTTGGGCACGGAAGAACAGTTATCCCTGCTTAGAAACGTTTCTAAAGTCAGAAAAGTCAAACATGTTTTCATCAGCTCAGGGGTAAGATACGACCTCATCCCCAATACCGAAGACGGGGACAAATACCTGAGAGAGCTGACCGAACACCACATCTCCGGCCACCTCAAAGTCGCCCCCGAACATATCAGCGACCGGGTCACCCGGCTGATGAACAAACCGGGAAAAGCGGCCTTCGATGCATTCTGCAAACGGTTCGATGCTCTGCAGAAGGACAAACCGAGACGTCAGTACCTCGTCCCGTATCTCATGTCGTCCCATCCGGGATGCCGGATAGACGACATGGTCACCCTTGCCCTCTATCTCAGAGAGAAGGGCATGTACACCGAACAGGTCCAGGACTTCACTCCGGTCCCGATGACCCTTTCGACCGCGATGTACTACACCGGACTCGATCCCCTGACCGGCAAAAAAGTCCATGTCCCCCTTGGAGATGAGAAAAGGATCCAGAGAGCCCTTCTTCAGTGGAAGGATCCAAAACAGTATGATTATGTCGTCTCCGGCCTTTTGAAGGCCGGAAGAAGTGACCTGATCGGGGATCTCGTGCCGAACAAAGGTCTGCCCCCGGTGAAAAAATCCGGCAGCTCGAAAAAAAGAAGGGTCTAACTCTCTGCTTCCTGCTCACATACAACGGACTTCGGCTTCTCGCCTCGGAAAAAGAAGCCTTTGTAAACCAGCGGAACGATCACGGTCGTTACAAGAGCTATCACCACGATCGCGATAAACAGCTCGTTTCCTAACTGAAGGAGATGTTCGGCTTCGGCCGGATCTACGGCTTTTGCCGCCATCTCCTCAAAATGATTCAGAGCAATAAGACCGACGATCATCGCGACTTCTCCCCGGGGATTCATCCCAAATCCGATAACAGCCGAGTCCTTCCAGCTCATCCCCATGAGTTTTGCAGGGATACCGCAGCCGATAACTTTCGTGATAACGGCGACGATCGTCAGGATCACGATGAACAGGACCATATCCTGGGTTAGATACCGCAGATCGGCGATGATACCAAGGGACACGAAGAAGATCGCCGCGAAGATGATATACAGATACTCGGCGCCGAGTTTGATGTCCATACTATGTTTCAGACTCACTCTGTTTACGCAGATGCCGGCAAGAAATGCGCCGACGATAGCGGATATCCCCACCATTTCAGCCATCATTGCATAGAAAAAGGCGATCATCATAGCAAAGATGAACACAAACTCCGGGAACTGCCGGGCGATCTTGGTCCCGTCCATTTTGGTAATGAGTTTGGGGATGAACTTGACACCAAGGACTGCAGCGATTATGACGAAGGCAAACGCTTTGATGACCGTCAGGCCGACCGAGACCGGGATCAGTTCTCCGGTCGCCGCAAGATCGACACAGATCGAGAGCACGATCAAACTTAAGATATCGTCGATGACCGCAGCGCCGATGATCGCTTTGGCAAACGGCTGATGGAGTTTGCCCATCTCCCGCAGAACATTGGCGGTGATCGCGATACTGGTCGCAGTCAGAGCGGTTCCGATGAAGATGGCGCTGTAAAAGTCCATGCCGAAGAAAACTGCGGTGATGTACCCCCCGATCCAGGGGACGATGACACCCAAAAGAGCGATAACGATATATTTCCAGTTGGTGATGTCGCGCAGTTCAAACTCAAATCCGATTACAAACAGCAGGATAATAGCGCCAAGACCGGCGAGACTCTGGACGAAATCCGTGTAAGTAATCAGTCCGAGAACACTCGGCCCGACGATCAGACCCACCAGGATCTCGCCGATGACCGCGGACTGGTGTATCCGTGTCGCGAGAAGATATCCTCCCAATGCCACGAATAACAGCAGGCTCATCTGAAATTCGATGGTGGATACGAGTTCTTCCAACATAAGTATCTTGATTTAGGTTGTGCTACTAAAAAGAATTTCTCTTGTATGTCCGCAGTCTCAGTACTCGGGATCCTGTTTTGCCGGACAGTAGTTACACAGCGCCAGGGGAAGGTCCTTTTCCCGGTCGCGGATCGGGCAGTAGACGGTGTCTCCCTCCTGACGGATCCGGAGGCCCCCCGGAAACGGCATGCCGATCGGATGACCGCAGCCTCCTTTTACGAACATGACGTAGGCAAATACCAGACGGTAGAAGAATTTTGCGAGAGGGTGATCCTGGGGAGGCAGGATATTTTCCGAGCGGGCCGCGTCCTGAAAGCAGTGTTCGGGAACAGGCTCCCAGTATTTTTTCCAGAGACCGAGATCCGGAAGCGGACCTGAGCAGACGATCCCGGGCCTGTACTCCTGCATGAATGCATGGTACTGATCGAAGAGGTCCATACAGTACGGTTTGTACAGCCGGCGGTACGGATCCGGGAGTCGATCGACCTCACGTTTCAGATAGCCGCCGATGTACTGCAGATCAAAAACCGTGTAGGCCGATAATGCCCTGCCGATTATTTCTGCGGCCGCCTGATTTGTCTCTGCAGAAAGAAGAGCCGTGACCGTATCTTCAATAAAGGTCCGGGAGGAGGAGGCGGAACGTGAAAAGATGTCCATTGAAAGATTATCATACATTGGCTTCAAATCCTATTAATTTTCTGGGCTGGAAAACAGCACATGTTTATATTCCGGGGAGTCGAATACAGTGTACTTTTCATGGACATATTCTACGCCGTAGTGGTGATCATCGGCCTTGTTGCCTTCGAAACCGTTGCCAGCATAGATAATGCCATCATTAATGCGGATATTTTATCGACGATGAAGGCCTGGGCGCGGCGCTGGTTCCTTACCTGGGGTCTTATCATCGCGGTCTTTGGTGTCCGCGGTATTCTGCCCTGGGCAATTATATGGGCATCGGCTCCCTCGCTTGGTCCGATCGGAGCTCTTACCGCGACTTTTTCCGGCGATGAGGCGGCGGCGCTCGCGATGGAACATAGTGCCCCGTTCCTTCTTCTCGCAGGCGGAGTGTTCATGGTGTTTTTGTTTCTGCACTGGTTTATGGCAGAGCAGAAGAACTGTATCGTGCCCGGAGAACTGGCTTTTTCCAGAACCGGTCCCTGGTTCTATGCGGTGGCCGCACTTATTCTTCTGGCGCTTGTCTACTTCGCCGTACAGATCAATCCGTTCCTCGCCGTCGCGGCGGTCGCGGGTTCGGCAATCTTTTTCGTGATGCAGGGATTCCGTCTGTTTGCGGATGCGAAAACGCTGGAGCTTGAGAAAGGAACGGGCGATCCGGAATCAGCGAGCCATAAATCCCAGATCAGTAAACTGATGCTTCTGGAAGTGATCGATGCGACGTTTTCGATTGACGGGGTCGTCGGCGCATTCGCGTTCACGATGTCGGTCCCTCTGATCCTGATCGGTAACGGTATCGGGGCATTGGTGGTCCGTGAACTGACGATCAGAAATATCGACAGTATCCGAAAATATGCGTATCTGAAAAACGGCGCGATGTACTCGATCCTTTGTCTGGGTCTGATAATGTGCTCGGAAGGATTCGGTCTGGAACTGCCGATCTGGATCGCGCCGATCATTACCGTGACGATCGTTACGACCTTCTTTATTCTTTCTCTGCGCAGGATCCGGAGACATGACTACGGAACCTGCCCGGCGCCGAGAAAAGAGTAACTATTTTTTTGAGGGAGGGGTTAGGCGGGGTTGTGATCCCATCTACCTTCCGAATTGGAGTGAGCATTTCTGCAGGGAATCCGTAGAGAAAAAATAGAAAATTCGCCGGGAGAGGTGGGTTCACCTCTGCCCAGCAAGAAAACTCGCAAATCCAAAGATTTGGTCGCAAGTCTATCGACTTGCTCAGCTAAGACCGGTCCTATGGACCGGTCCGCCTCGGCTGAGGGACCTAAAGGTCCCCGCCACTCGCAAACCTTCGGTTTGCTCAGTTGAGGTCGTCCGCTTTCAGCGTCCAACCCGCAGTCGCAAGTTTCCTTCGAAAACTTGCTCCGCTAAGGGCGAGCCTTGCGGCTCACCCCGCCTCATCTACAAGCTTCCCAAAAAGCATGATGAGAAACCCGAGGAAGAGCATGATGAGCTTCCTAAGGCGGCTGGAGATTCTCATCTCCTGCCCCCGTTAGTTC
>NZ_SIJA01000005.1:0-13343 GCF_012062385.1 Methanocorpusculum sp. GPch4
GAACAAGCGAGGGTCGAAGACCCGAGTCGGAGAGCAAACCGAAGGTTTGAGAACAAGCGAGGGTCGAAGACCCGAGTCGGAGAGCAAGTCGATAGACTTGTGAACAAGCGAGGGTCGTAGACCCGAGTCGGAGAGCAAATCTTTGATTTGCGAACCCCCTCCCTGGGGAACAAGATCGAATTTGTTTAAGTGGGATTCTTTGGATGTTACGCCTCATCACACGAAATTCACGAAAACAAAACGCAAATCAAAGATTTGGTCGCAAGGAAAAACCTTGCTCAGCTAAGGGACCTAAAGGTCCCCGCCTCAGCTGAGGTCGTCCGCGTTCCGCGTCCAACCCGCCCCGAAAAAGAGTATATATCCCGGAGATCCATCCCGGGATATGATCGTTGAGCGATGTGCGTCTTTATCCTGCACACCGCTTCTCTATGACCCCTGTCTGCAGATGCCGGACGCATGCACGCGCCGCATTTCTGTCTGCTGAATCTTTGGATGCTTAGGGTCTGCGCTCTTTTTTCCGGCGCTCTTCCTCCAGTTCCTCTTCGCGCCATTTGTTCATTTCCTTAATGACGATGCGGCGCTGGAGTTCGGACGGTTTGATGCCTTCCTTTTTTGCATGGCGGTAGAACCATTCCTTGTTTTTCATCGGGATCCTGGTTGAGATCCGGCCGTTGTATTCGACGGGCGTTTCCATGATGACCTGGCTCATTTTGAGACAGATCTTCGTATGCGGACTTGAGTTCAGGTTGGAGCCTGACTCTTCCATTTTTTCATTACTTTTTTCAGTCATTAGAATTCCTTGCCTTTTGATCGGCATGGCTGTTCTACGTCGATGCATGCCGGTTGACCCAGCGGCATACCTTTTCCTGCTGACCCGGGAGAGGAGCTAAAGCGTCCTCTTCCGGGATTTTTCCGTTGACCGGCACGATTCCCATGCCTGGTGTTCACCGGGCTGATGAAAAAGGCTTGAGGGTTCACCCGTGGCAGAGGGGATAGTAAGGTAATGCGGGATCCCATGCTCCTAGCAACTCGCCGTCCAAAAGGACTCGTGCTCCGGGCTAGTACCAGGCTGTTTTTCACCTGCCTGATGTTGTTAATTATTGGTGTGTTTTTGGAGTATTTAATGGTTGTTTTTGACGTATTATGTGTATTTCTCGATCATTTGTCTGTTTTGTTGTTGAGTTATGCTGTTGAATTATATAAACCCCTGACCGCGCGGTGCGATAGTGCCCCGGGTTTTTGCAGTAAGGCGGTGGTCATTGGGAGGGGAGGGGGTTATGGATGGTAAAATTTTTGTTATCGTATATAGGGTTTTTGGTTTTTTGAGAGGTGTGTTTTTTTGGGTGTTATTTCGTGCCGGAAGGAGGAGCGCGGGGGCGGGCCGTCCCTTTAGGGGCGGCCTCAGCTGAGGCGGGTTGGACGCTGAAAGCGGACAACCTTAGCTGAGGCGGATCGACGGCGCAGCCGGCGATCTTAGCTGAGCAAACAGAATGTTTGCGATCAAGTCGATAGACTTGCGAACGGTTGTGCTGCGGAAAGGGGGGCGGATCTACTTTTTCGTGTGTACATGGACCACTCTTTTTCAGGTGATGAAACGAATCAGGATTGCCATTATGGATTTTTGGATGTACTTTGGTTTCGTGTGTGGGATTCTTCAGATGTAAACATCATCACACTAAATTCACAAAAAATTCCACAAAAACACGAAAATCAATAAGATTGGGTTATAGGCAAATCCACGTAGTACCCTCCCCCGTCCCCCAACACAAAAACCCACATATTCGCAAACCTTCGGTTTGCTCGGCTGAGGTCGGCCGCTTTCAGCGTCCAACCCGCCAACGAAATGCACAAAAAGGGGGACAGGGGTGGAGGAATGGAAAGAAATCAAGTGCACACATCAGGAAATGTATTGTTGATTATTTCTCTTGTGTCCACACTCCCAAACTACTTCCCTTTCAAAATACATCTCAAATATCCCATTTTCTTTTCTGAACCGGGGTGCGGGAGGGCGACTCCGGCGCGGAGCCCGACGCGGTGGAGTATCCTATTTTTTGGGGCCCCTATACGTTTCAAAGTAGTTCATCAGGAATGAAGAATTCAGATGGAACTTCCTTTCAGGATAGTTTGCGAGTCGGCGCGGAGCCCGACGCGGTGGGAATATCCTCTTTGCCGCTTTTGCTCCCGAGGGGCGAAGCCTCCGCGTACACCCTCCGTCGTTTATCGCCCACCATCTCCTACACATAGACGAAACAGGGGCGCAGCATCCTCGTGAATCTGTGATCGTTTATCGCCCCCCCATTCTCCTCCCCCTTACGCGAGCCCCGAAGGGGCGAAGCCTTCGAGTACACCTTCCTTCGTTTATCGCCCACCATCTCCTACACATAGACGAATCAGGGGCGCAGCATCCGCTTACCCTTACGCGAGCCCCGAAGGGGCGAGCCTTCTTGTACACCCGCGATCGTTTATCGCCCCCCCCTCCCTGGGGAACAAGATCGAATTTGTTTAAGCGGGATTCTTTGGATGTTACGCCTCATCACACGAAATTCACGAAAACAATCACAAAAATACGAAAAAGAAAAATCACCTAGGTGTTGATCCATATCGTACCCTCCCCCGTCCCCCAACACAAAAAAGCACGAAAATCAACGAATATCACGAAAAGGGGGACAGGGGCGGAGCAATGAAGGTTTTTTTTGCTTTTAGAGAATGAGAGAGAATCTCTCGTCTATTTTTTGGGGTGCGGGGCCGCGACTCCGGCGCGGAGCGGCCCGCGGTGGTATATCCTATTTCTGAGGGCCCTATACGTTTCAAAGTAGTTCGTCAGGAGTGAAGAATTCAGATAGAACTTGCTTTCAGGATAGTTTGCGATCCGGCGCGGAGGCGGGGTGGCGACGAAGTCGACGCCCTCAGCTGAGCAAGGCAAAGCCTTGCGAGTCGGCCCGCGGTGGAGTATCCTATTTCTGAGGCCCTTATACGTTGCGTGCAAGCCAAAGGCTTGCGTGCCGCCTCAAGCGGGCAAAGCCCGCTTGGGCTTTCAAAGTAGTTCGTCAGGAGCGAAGAATTCAGATTGGACTTACGGGATGTTTGTGAGGATACAATTTGGAAAGGAGTTTGTTGGGTGTGGATACAAGAGAAAAAACCAACCGCGAATCGGCGCGAATCTGCCCTTCGGGCGAAGCGAATCGGATTTGCAGTTCCTCACTTTCGCAATCCAGCTTCGCTGTCTTGCTCATCCCTTCATCGGGACCGTTCGGGCAAATCCTGTCGGCGCCCCAGCGCCTCCCGCAAAAATAAGATCGATTGAAAAGTCCAGAATCAAAATAAACTGAATCTTTGAAAATGGATCTCAATTGAGGAGGGCCGATTCCTTTTCTTGAACCGGGGTGCGGGGAAGTGACCGCGGCCTCACAGCGCCCTTGCAACCACCCAAAGCTACTCGTCACCAGCCGCCCAAGCCCCGTTATCCTATCGCGTCCGCGAATAACGGCGGGCTTTTTGTCAGAGAAGGAGGAGGGGGGATCGCGGCGGGGAGCGGTGGTGCGGAGAATCGGGTTTTTTTGGCAGGATCCATCCGGCAGTATTTATGTGTCGTGAAGGCAGATTAGTATAAAAGAGAATGGGCAGGTTTGTGGAATAGATGACGGAAGAAGAGGGTGTGCGGCAGTCACCGGATGCCAATACAGATAAGAAGTCTTTTGGAAAGGATGTGGGGAAGCTTGTATCGGGGACTGTTGTTGCGCAGATTGTTGCTATTTGTCTTACGCCGATCATCACCCGCATCTTCTCTCCGGAGATATACGGGGTCGCTTCAGTTTTTATTTCGATTGTTTCTATCATTGTTGTTATCGCCTGCATGCGCTATGAGCTGGCTATCTTGCTGCCCAAAGATGATAAGGATGCGGGTGCAGTTTTTCTGTTATGTC
Organism: Methanocorpusculum sp. GPch4; assembly: GCF_012062385.1. Lineage (NCBI taxonomy): Archaea > Methanobacteriati > Methanobacteriota > Methanomicrobia > Methanomicrobiales > Methanocorpusculaceae > Methanocorpusculum > Methanocorpusculum sp. GPch4. The sequence continues at coordinate 3,924 of NZ_SIJA01000005.1, forward strand.
TGATTATTCTTGTATGTGTGAGTCTTTTCACTATTCCGATAATGTTTTTATGTGGAGATCTGATTACATCTTTGCTTGGCAATGCTGCAGTGAAGGATTATCTCTTTTTAGTGCCGGTTGCTGTTTTTATAGACGGGTTGTATGTGACTTTGAGATACTGGAATACTAGGAGAAAGAGATTCGGCACACAGGCAGCAACGCAGGCATTGCAGTCTATTTCTAGAGGCGGATTACAATTGGGTTTGGGTGTAGGTGGGTATGTATTACCCGGGTCATTAATTATTGGTCAGATTGTTGGAAATACAATTGGAATGACAATTCTCCTTGGACAAATATTAAGATGTGATCTTAAGTTGATTGTAAATAGTTTTTCTTGGAATAATATTTTACTACAACTAAAAAGATACAAAAAATTCCCATTAATCGACACTTGGGGTTCATGGCTGAATACCATTTCCAGCGTGTTGCCGATATTCATATTATCTGTTTATTTTTCATCAACGATCACCGGGTTATATACGCTTGGGTATCAGATTCTCTCAATACCGCTAGGATTTATCGGCGCATCCATTGGACAAGTATTTTTTCAGCGTGCCTCTATTGCAAAACATTCCGGATCACTACCAGAATTAGTTGAAAACATGGTGTCAGCATTAACCAGTATTTCAATAGTTCCATTTGCAATTATTGCAGTTACAGGAGGGGTGTTGTTTTCGGTTATCTTTGGAAGTGAATGGTATGAAGCCGGAATATATGCTCAAATTCTCACCGTTTGGATTTGCTTAGTATTTATTACATCACCCATTAGTCCGCTCACAGCGGTGTTAGAGATTCAGGGATTCGGATTGAAAATGAATATATTTTCAGTGATCTGCAGATTTTTCTCACTGGTAATTGGAGGCATCATGAATAATGTGTATATTGCCCTTCTGCTCTTTATGATGACCGGCGTAATATTGGTTGGATATTCTAATTATTACTATGTGAAGTCATCTGGTGGACGGTGTATGAGAATCCTAAAAAATACTAATAAATATTTGTTGATAGCAGCGGCATTTCTCATCATTTTCCAACTGATGGTTATTCTCGAGTTAGATGGGTGGATAATATTGATTGCAGCAGGGTGTGTATTAATACTTTATGAAGTATACCTCTTTAAAAGAGATAGGAATGTTAAAAATCTTATCAATTCAGCATGAATAATCACAGATTTATTCTAATTCAAGCCATTTAACGGCTTCAAGAAGAGTAAGTGCCTGTGTTTTTTCTAAGGGTGTGCCCGATTGATAGAGACCTTCAACATCCATCTTTAACTCCGGATGCCCCATAAGAGATGAAATACCACTAGAATAATGATTATCAAAATATTCTTTAATGGCAGGATTGTGCGTATACCAATAATTAAACGGATTCATAGATACTAATCTCTGATTCAGAACCCGCCCCTTTAAGTAACGTAAGGTACGTTTGCAGAATCCAATTATATGGGGTGTATTTATTTTACTTCCTGTTTTTTCCCAGATATATTGTGCGGCGATGGGGGTACATGTTTTAATCCATTTTGCATAAATTTTATTATTATATCTCATTTTTGGATGGATTTTCATAGCATAATCCAAAAAATCCACATCCAAACCAGGAGATGCATATTCAGAATAATTTTGTGTCATATAGTATCCATTATATATTCCATTTATGCCACGTTCATAAAAAGAACAAATTTCCTCATTATCATAACTATTTGCAATTTCCATAAGAAGATTTGAGGGTATTTTCTTGAATAATTTTGAGGAATAGGAAATTTTTTTTAGTACGGTAATATTAACGGGATGGTGGCAAATATCCCTTAAATATGTCCCAATCGCCGCACCACCAAGTATTCCTGTATGCAATAATCCCAATTCAGCCCAATTCAGCATTGCGACAGAAGACAGCTGATGAGCACCACCACCATACAGAATCAACCCATCATTAGCTCTGACAGGACTCTCAATATCCAAAAGATAATTACCATTATCCAAAGCGTGGAATACATAATCACAATTTAAATCAGCTGCGATATCCTGTGAGATAAGTTGATCCAGATAACCACTCTGGGAAAACGTCAATGTTCTTATATTTTTATATCCAAGCATAACTCCTTTGACCAGTGTCATACGTGAATCCAGGCCGCCGCTTAATGTAACAATATGCCGATACCCATATTCATTATCTTTATCATACTCACGTTTAATTGCCTGACAAAAACGCTTATCAAGTTCCTGAATGATGTTTTCTTCGCTATCTTCAATATATGGCGTGCTTTTTAATTCATAATATCTCTTCTTCTCTATATCCCCAGTATTCAGTGATATTGTCAGGATAGTTCCAGGTTCTAAATGATGAACCTCGTTACAGAGAGTTATGTCACGAAGCATGTATCCAAAGGTTAAGAGACAATATGCACCGTCTTCTGAAAGCTGAGTAGTATAACCGTATTTTTTCATTAACGTAATTACTATTTTTAAATCGGAAGCAAAGAAAAAATCCTTTGTATTTGGATTATAATAGTAAAATAATCGTTTTGAACCAAGATGATCCGTAAAAATGTGAATTTTATTTTCATTTTTATCGATAATCATGCCAGAGAATACACCCCTTAACTTCGCTATATGCTGTATTCCCTCTTTCTCATACATTTTTGGAAGTAAATCTGATAGAGTAGTAGAGTTATATGTCGGGTAGAAATCTGCTGCATTAAAAACCACTCCGTCTGTACAATAAAATATATCCTTATTGTTGTAGAATAGTTTATCCGCTTCAAACTTAGGAATGATATACTGTCTAATATAACACTGGGTTAATTGAAGTTCTTTTTCCGTTGTTGGTGTAATCCCAATTTGTGTGTTGAAATCCGTTTCAATTGGTCCACTGCGTCTATAGATTCCACAAAATCCAGGCATGGTTATTCTATTGGTGTTTTATCGATAATAGATGTGATGGGTGGTAGCACCGTGGTGTCTTTCCAACAGATTAAGATATAGAATGTGGATTGACCAGCACTCAATACATCAAGAATATCATCAATCAAATTATAACCTTTACTATCCAATTACTTACAGAGAGTAGCTGATTCTATATTTATCCATGAACGAAAAAAATAGAATGTGATGCTATCAATAATCATTAGTAACGAATTTATTTGAGATCAAGCATGATTGCAAAATTAAGGAATATATACTGGACATATGGACCCATTCTTCTCATAATTATATGTTTCATATTAATTGCTGCATCTTGGACCCTATATATATTTGAGCGTATATCGATTAAATATGCTCTGATCACAAGTATTGGTGGAATAATACTATTATATGTGATATATGCAACGAGAAAATCTTCAAATGCTGTCGTCAACTATGAGGCCGATAACGCTGCGGTCGAACCAGCTTTTACTCCATCGATAGGGAACGCCGGAAATATACAAAGATATTTAGATATTTTTTTCTTTAGTGGTATAATTGTACTTCTATTAATTTTACAATTTACCTCTTCCAGGCCAACTGTTTATTTTATATTAACTGGTATTCTTGCGGGCTTATTATCGTTTTCCATCCTTATTTCTTCAGAAAGAATCAAAGTATCTTGGCATATTATCAAAATATTCATACTATCAGCAATAACTACGCTTTCTTCATTTAAATATTATTATTGGCATGGTAATGATACTTGGTATCATGCACTCATGAACGAGGTCATTGCTAAGACAGGAACATTAAGTTTCTTCCCGGGAAAAGAAGTCGACTATCCTTTACAACATATTGCTGTTGCATTAACAGATATTGTATCAGCGGTTGATATAAGAATAGCCTCAATAATCGCGGTGACTCTTCCATCTATTGCAGTATCATTAGTGGTATTTCTGATAATCAGAAAATCAGTTGGAAATAAGTATGCATTAATTGCATTTCTCCTCGCAAATGTCTTTGGACATATTATTACGTGGAGGATACTAGCTCAGACAACCTCATATGGTGTTCTCGTAACATGTGTATTGATGCTTGCATATTTTGGGTGGCTTACTAAATCTGATAAAAATGGAATTCGATATGCACTCCTCTATATTGTAATGTTTGTTTCTCTGATTCTCGCACATCAGTTCAGCACGTTTATCATATTGATTATATTATTCGGTTGCTGGCTTGGATCCTTATTGACAGATAAGAAAGTGTACACAAAAAGTATGTTCATTTTCTTTATATCTCTTGTATGTATGATACTATATTGGTTTATTGCGGTATTTGGTTTTCAGAGTTCAATAGAAATATTCTTTTCCCGTGCAGAATCAGTAGCAGAGGTTGCACCAAATATTGATTTATATATTAATATTACAGAACCGAATGTATTATTTTCATTACTCAACGGAAATGAGATCTTGTATGTATGCGTATTATTAATGATAGTATATTTTTCAATGAAATACGCTGCTCCTTCTATGCATAAAAAAAGTAACTTACTTCACATAATTGCGGGAGCATTATTGATTACAGTAGTTGCCTTTTTTTTATCTATCTTCTTTTATTCTGGAATGGCACACCGTTTTCTGCCATATCTGGAACTTCTCTCTGCTCTCGGTTTGGCATATGTGATATATATATATGTACATTCAACAAAACGAAACCATTTTCATTGGAAAGCTGTCTGTATGATAGTGCTTGCAGTATCACTCGTTACTGTTGTTAATGTATCATACAGCGAAATCTCAGCTGATAATCCTATTTGGGTGAAAGATACCTACATCTCACATAGTTTTACCACAGCAGAGATCACTAGTTTAACTACCGTAACAGGAAATTTGCCAGAGTTCTACTCTTCAATACAGTATGATCAAGCATTTTGGCGACCGTTATTAGCATCATTATACAGATCCGGGTTGGAACAGCAGAGTGATATGGGAAATATTAATTCTGCACAATGGAAGACCTATCAAGAGTATGCTGGAGAATATCTGATCTTTCGTGAGACATTACTGAAAACACCAACTTTTCAGTATTATACATATGGCTCAGGTAAGAAAATAACACAGCTTATACAATTGGAAACACCATATCAACAGGAATTAGACGCTGACAGTAACAGACTTTATGATAATGACCAGGTAGTGTGGTATTGGATTTGCTGACCGCACTAACCTGTTTGTGATCTGAGCAGATTCTGATACAGTGTTATCTCCTGTTGTACAACTCCCTCCCATGAATGTTTCTGAACTGTGATAGTGACACTTCTCACCATTTTATGGTAGTGTGCCGACTTTTCTGTAAATTCTCCAGGCCCTAATTCCGTACTCACTTATTCACTCTCCATCTTCAAATATCTATTTCCTGTCATCCACTCTTCGTTAATATTCATCAGAATCGATCCAACAAGCCTCATAAACGAATCTGAACTTGGAAATGCCCCGATCTTTCGGATCCTTCTTTTTACCTCAGTATTGATTCTCTCAACCCCATTCGTCGTCCGTATCTTTTTCCAGTGATCTTTGGGAAAATCTCTATAATTACCCACATCCGGCAGAAACCTCTCGAGAGTATTTGCCGAAGCATTCTGTCCATTTTCCCGTAATTCCTGAGCTATTCTCTGTAATTCCAACTCACTGCCTTCTGCATCTCGAAGAGATGCAGTAATATCTCCCTGCATTTTTCGCGGGAGATGCTTCAAGATATTCCTCATATAGTGAACGTAACACATGTCCACGAGCTGAAAGCTCGTGAGACGTCTCAAGAGCCTGCGGTTCTTGGACATTTGCCAGGAAGATCCGACAAAGGAAGATGCAACTGCTGCCTGAATCCCTTTATGTCCATCGGAAATCACTAACTGCACACCTGAAAGACCTCGCTCTTTCAGCTCGTCAAACATGAGCGTCCAATAGGATTCAGATTCAGAATCCGCAAGTTTTGCACCAAGAATCTCACGATATCCGTCAACTCGGACACCTACAACGATGAATAGAGCTTTTGTTACATATCTGCTCTTTTCACGTATTTTTGCATACGTAGCATCTACGAAGAGATAACGGATCTCCTGCTCAATGGGGCGTTTGAGGAACTCGTTTACCTTCTCATCGAGTTCTTTGGAGATCCGGGATACGCTGGACGCAGAGAGTTCGTCAACTCCCAATGTTTTCACAACGGATTCTATCTTTCGGGTACTCACACCCTGAAGATAGGATTCTAGTATCACATTTTTGAGGAATTGATCTACGCGGGAGTAATTCTCGAAAATCTTCGATTCAAAAGATTTCTCGCGAAACTGAGGCTTCTTCAGCACCAGATCTCCATGTGAAGTTTTTAATGTACGGGGTTTGAAACCATTCCGGTGAGCGGTTCTGGTATCACTTCGTTCATAGGGTTCACTGCAGGATTTCTGGGCAGCTTCCTCGAGCATGACAGCCTAACTTTGACAGTTCGCAATTCCCCCCCCCTTTAGTGCTCTCGCTCCTCACCCTTCCAAAAATGGGAAAAAGAGAATTTGACAGTTGCCTCTTATCCTCCTTTCCACCCTCATCCCACCCCGCTTTTTAGCCCAAGTATCGCCGTATTCAGCGCATCAAAATTGGAAAACAGACATCGGTACCCTCTCTCTTTCCCCTTCATCATCGTAAGTTCGCACGGAAAAACCGTGCTCTCCGCTTCGGCCTGACGGCCTCGCTTCTCTCAAATTCATCAGCGAATATTTGATGAATTTTGTAGCCACATGTGGCGCAAGACTGCGTCTTGCTTTGCTAAGGCTGCCCCTTTGGGTCAACCCGCCTGTGCTTCCGGGACCTCATACCGAACCAGAGACACAAACAGCTGTGCCAGAAACCCGATCAGAGTTGCGCCGCGAATACTATTCTCCGTCCATACTCTCAGTGGTTTAATCTCGATCTCATTCTTCAGCGAATGAAAGATCTTCTCAATCGAATCCTTTTTTCGGTAGCGTTCAAGCGCTTCTGCAAGTGTCAAATTCCTGCTTGAAGTGAGGGCGAAAAAACCTCCTCTTCCGGAATTCAGCTTCTCCCTGAGAAAGGCAATCGCCTCGTTCGCAAATCAGAGATTTGCTCGCAAGTCTATCGACTTGCTTGGCTGAGGCCGCCCCACGGGGCAGCCCGCCTCAGCTAAGGTCGGCCGCGTTCCGCGTCCAACCCGCCTCTTCCAACATCTCTACGAGTTTTGTCTGAACCGAATAGGAAATCTTCACCAGCGGATTTGCGATCCCGATCTTCTTCGGCAGCTTTCTGTTTCGGGAAATACACTCCTGAATCACCTCCGCTTCCATGAACTGCCGGTAAACTTTCCGTGACAAAGCATCCAGATTCTGCGCCTCAAGCCCCTCCGAGAAATAGAAATAGGTTACACTGCCGGGTTTCACGATCTTTATCCCGTATATTCCGTGGTTTGGTTCTGCCTCCTCCGGATTGATCTTGATCGGATTCCTCTGCCAAAACGTTTTGATGATCTTATCGTCACTTTTGTTCAGTTTCTTTGCGGTCAAATAGTCATGCCTGCATGCTCCAATGAGTTCCAGATTTTGTTTTGATCCGGCTCCTTTATCAAAGATGATCAGGGAACCTTCGGTGAGTTTTTTCTGGGATTGAAGAAACGTTGACCGGAAATGGGTGACGTCATTTACATTTCCGGCTTTCACCGTTACACCGGTCGGTACATTGATCGGGTGGGCAAGTTCCGTGATCCCCAGAGTTATCTGCTGTTTATCCGGCCGGTGATCACGACTGTAGCCGTATTTTCCCAAAGGTGAGGCACTCCCGTGAAGGACAAGGCTTGTCCAGTCGAGATTTACGTCGGTGTGCTCGAACTGATAGCGGGAAAATATTCTGTCCTCCAGTCCGGAGATGATGAATCCGCTGTTTTCACCGAGGGTCTCCATGAGGCGATACAGCGTTTTTCCCGTGAACGAAGGGAGATCATAGTATTCTCTGGTTTCCGGCTGCATGAGCCAGGAATGAGCACGTTTGATGCTGAAGTTGTCGCTGAGTTTGTAGGCGGTGAGGGATTTGATCAGGGTAGAGATGTCGATTCCTTTCTTTTTTAGCGGGGAGAAGAGGGAGGGGAGGTCAAGGGAGGTGAACATTTTTTCGCTGAGGAGGAGAGGGCCAATCGGAAAAGATATGTGAGGAGTGGGTGTAATACTGAGTGTCTCTGTGCGTCTGTTGGTTTTCATTGTGCAAAATTAAATTGACGGCTCACAGGGACTAGTTTTCTCTTTTGTTGCGTTTACGAGATGTCTGAATGAAGGATATTTTTGCAACTGTCAAAGTCAGGTTTGAGCCATGATTATCATACGTATTTCCGGGGAGACAATTACTGGAGGACGTCCAAGCTTTTTGGGCTGAGGATACACGCCTGTGTCACGATAGGATTTTCGGAGCTGATACACCCGTTCAGGAGACACGTGAAACATATTTGCGACGGTCATTACAGGATAATGCCAATCGGCAGTCATTATGACAATCTGATGAATTTCTTCAGCACTTAAGACCACGACATACGGTTGACGTGAAGGACGTAAACGACAACTAAATCTTTTCGTGTTAGTACAAACTTCTTTATCACACAAATAGAGGAAAAATAGTCTCCATTAGATGGAGTTATGATATCATTTTATATAAGTTAGAAAATATATTAAATATAATATGGATTGTTATACCTATTATCATGATAAGACCATTCTCGTTACTGGAGGTGTCGGTTCTATTGGCAGCCAGTTGGTACGACAACTCCTGACGTATGAACCAAAATCATTGATCCTCATGGACAACAATGAGACCGGACTTTTTGATATGCAGCAGGAACTGAAATCCAACAGGATCCAGATCCTGATCGGTGATGTCAGGGATGCTGAACGCATGATTACCGTTTTTACTGGTGTCGATATTGTGTTTCATGCTGCAGCTTTGAAACATGTTCCACTCTGTGAATTTAATCCATATGAAGCAGTGAAAACCAACATTCTCGGCACTCAAAATATCCTGGACGCAGCCATCAGAAATCATGTGAAAAAAGTCATTATGATTTCGACAGACAAAGCAGTCGACCCGATAAACACTATGGGGGCGAGTAAATATCTCGCAGAGCGATTGACCATATCAGCAAACAACCACCAGAAGAATAACGGCACAGCATTTGCTGTAGTGCGCTTTGGCAATGTTCTGAACTCCCGGGGGTCGATCATACCCATTTTTATGCATCAAATTGCAACAGGTAGTTCCCTGACTATCACTGATCCAGAAATGACACGCTTTGTATTGACCATTCCACAATCAGTCAATCTTGTAATCAAAGCCGGAATGATGGCTAAAGGGATGGAGATCTTCATTTTGAAGATGCCGGTGTTGAAAATTATCGATCTCGCAAAAGTTATGCTGAAAAAAATAGCTCCGAA
>NZ_SIJA01000006.1:0-480 GCF_012062385.1 Methanocorpusculum sp. GPch4
CTCCTGCGACTCGCTGATGGCGAGTTCCGTGCCGTCGAGGCCTTCGTACTTGACGGGCACGCGATCGAGATCGACCGCAACGCCGTCCGCCAATTCCCCGATGGCGACCGAAACGCCGCCCGCGCCAAAATCGTTGCACCTCTTGATGAGCAACTCTGCTTCGGGGTTGCGAAACAGCCGCTGGAGTTTGCGCTCCTCCGGCGCGTTTCCCTTTTGCACCTCCGCGCCGCACCGCGCGAGCGAGTCGAGCGAATGCGCCTTACTTGATCCCGTCGCTCCGCCGCAGCCGTCCCGTCCGGTCTTTCCGCCGAGCAGGAGGACAACGTCCCCCGCCGCCGGCTCTTCGCGCCGCACGTTTGCCGCCGGAACCGCGCCGACCACCGCACCGATCTCCATGCGCTTGGCGAGAAAACCGTCATGGTAAATTTCGTCCACAAGCCCCGTGGCAAGGCCGATCTGGTTGCCGTAGGAGCTGTATCC
>NZ_SIJA01000007.1:0-577 GCF_012062385.1 Methanocorpusculum sp. GPch4
GAAAGTGAGATAGCCGTACTGATGGCGGAACGCGGAAAATAAGAATGGACAGATCCTTCACCGTAGGGGTAGTGGCTGTTCAGGGAGCCTTTGAGGAACACTGCTCAGCGCTTGGCAAACTTGGGGTATCCGTTAAGGAGATACGGTCTGTCTCAGATCTTTACCAAAATATCGACGGACTGATCTTCCCCGGAGGAGAAAGTACCGCTCAGGGAAAACTTCTTCGGGAATCGGGACTTTTCGATATGATTCTGCCAATGATAAAGGGAGGGCTCCCTGTTTATGGTACGTGCGCCGGGATGGTGCTCCTGGCTAAAAGGATAGAAAATGACGAGAGAAAGCATTTTGCAGTCATGGATATCACGGTAAAACGGAATGCCTACGGAAGACAGCTGGGTAGTTTCATGACAAAGGGAGATTTTGGAGGTATGGGAGATATCCCAATGTATTTCATCAGGGCCCCCTACATCTCGTCCGTGGGAAAGGATGTAGTGGTTTTATCCTCTGAGAGTGGTGCTATAACTGCCGCCAGAGAGGCAAATATGCTTGTTACTTCTTTCCATCCCGAGGTAACAGA